>NZ_BAAKGN010000019.1:0-161075 GCF_059704265.1 Secundilactobacillus sp. MJ173 | reverse complement strand
TATCCGGCAAACTTTGTTGTTGGGATAACTCTTGAATTATAAGTTTGTTCACGACAAGTTTGCCGGGGATTAAGTTGGAGAGTTGTCCGAGTTGGCCGAAGGAGCACCACTGGAAATGGTGTAAACGAGTAAAAGCTTGTTTCGAGGGTTCGAATCCCTCACTCTCCGTTCAACAACGTTTTGTATGACCCGTTGGTCAAGTGGTTAAGACACCGCCCTTTCACGGCGGTAACATGGGTTCGAATCCCGTACGGGTCATTAATCGGTTTAAAAAATTGATTAAGTAGTTTTAAATAGAACATCTTGGAGGATTAGCTCAGTTGGGAGAGCGTCTGCCTTACAAGCAGAGGGTCACAGGTTCGAGCCCTGTATCCTCCATAAAAGATGGTCCGTTGGTCTAGCTGGTTAGGACGCCTGCCTGTCACGCAGGAGATCACGAGTTCGAGTCTCGTACGGACCGTTGTTAATATTGATTAACAAGTGAATAGTATTACATGGCTCGGTAGCTCAGTTGGTAGAGCAACGGATTGAAGCTCCGTGTGTCGGCGGTTCGATTCCGTCCCGCGCCATATATGGATGGGTAGCGAAGTCTGGCTAAACGCGGCGGACTGTAAATCCGCTCCTTCGGGTTCGGTGGTTCGAATCCACTCCCATCCACCATAGGGATATAGTATAACGGTAGTACATCGGTCTCCAAAACCGCTAGTGCGGGTTCGATTCCTGCTATCCCTGTTTTGGTATAATGGCGGTATTGGTGAAGTTTGGTTAACACACCGGATTGTGGTTCCGGCACGCGTGGGTTCGAGTCCCACATACCGCCCTTGATGATTGGGTTATAGCCAAGTGGTAAGGCAACGGACTTTGACTTCGTCATGCGCTGGTTCGAATCCAGCTAACCCAGTTTGGGGAGCCCATTGAATCATGATTATGGCGGTATAGCCAAGTGGTAAGGCAAAGGTCTGCAAAACCTCCATCGTCGGTTCGAATCCGATTACCGCCTTTCCCAGAGCAATGGGATGGTTAAGTCATTTTTAGTATTTTTAAATTAATATGCCGGAGTGGCGGAACTGGCAGACGCGCTGGACTCAAAATCCAGTGTCCGTTGAGGACGTGTGGGTTCGAACCCCACCTCCGGTATCACTCTTTGAACCAAGCATTTTATTGCTTGGTTCTTTTTTTGGTATTTTTTAATTGTCTATACCAATATAATGTGATATACTCTGTGTGCAATCTAATTGTATGCTGCGTAAAAATTAACAGGCAACCACCCTTAGGAGGTTAACCGTAATGCTCTTCGGTGAAACGACACTGAAAGAACTAATTAGCTCGTACCTTAACTTATTACACAACAGTCGACAGTTTCTAAAGGCAAATTGTCAGATCGAAATCATTTTACACTTGGTAGATAACACCAATAATCATGAATTTAATGTTCGTAATGAACAGCTAAAAAAAGCTGAACAATTACTTATTTGTGAGGGTATTGCAGCAATCGAGGTCATTTACCGCGGTACCCAATTAAAGGCTTATCATGCTTTTGACATTTCGAATCGACGTTATCGACCAAAATATTTTATTGGTTGGATGGGGAATCATAAGGTCGATAAAGATTATTTTATCAGTCATATTGAACCAGAAATAAGACAAGTTGCGAAACCATATGTGAACAGTGTCATTTTCCCGGGTCTTTTTGTTTAAACATAAAAGGTTAGGTACAAAACAGAGGATGTTTTGACCTAACCTTTTATGATTGTTGTAATTTTAAGTTTAATTTCAAACGTTTTAAAATTGACTGGCAGCTGCCACTTGGATCACCATGCAATAAATCTAAATGCTTTATTGGTAAGAAATTCACTTTACTTAATATGTCTTCAGAAAATGCCTTGACAATTCTTGAATCAATTAAATAAAGTGTGTCGTTGCCGGTTGCTTTTGGCAAGTCGAAATCATGTTCAATTTTAACGTCCACGCGTATATTTTGCTGTGAGAACCACGCTACTAATTTCGTGCAAAACTGTGTCAATAATGCGGTATCCACGATCCGGTTACCCGTTAATGCAGGCTGATACTTGCCACTCCAAATATCCCCTACAAGTTTAATTTGAATCAATTGAAAGCCCCCCAACGTAATGGTTATTGCATTCTCATCATATGACAAATTGCTGATGACGATAATAGCTAGAGGGAAGCTTTAGAAAGTTTTAATTATCGACTGCAGACAAAAATGATGGCTTGTAAAACTGCTGCAATGAGTAGACCGCGAGAAGGGGACGGTCGCCACATGGTTTGAATGAGAAACCAGACAAGTAAAACTAACAATGAAACAGCGATAACGATCACGTTCAAATGGAGAAAAAATAGCCATACAAGTGTCAAAACGCCGAGTCCTGCTGGGAGAAGAACGAAATGGAAGGCTTTTTGTGGCAGAAAGAAATAATTATATAATAACAACGGTAAAAGAATTGTTGTTAAGTAACTGGTTGATAAATAATCATGCGACAATAGAAAATTCCCGGCTGCTAAGCTGGCAAGCATAAGTGCTAATAATACAATGCCCAATTCGTTGTCAAACCATTTGGGTAAGTAACGAATCAGTAACAACACGATAATTGCTAAGCCGTTAATGATGTTAACCAACATTGGCAGTTTTGCTAAACTGAAGACGATGAAAGCAATGGTTAACAATAAGACAATAGGCGCGGTTTTACTACGTGCAGAAGTTGTCCGAATCACATATAGGCAAGTGAAAATTAGAATGGTCGTTAACGAAAGTAACAGTAAAGGTAACTGCTGCGGGCGCGTATATGACTGGAAAGAATTTGCATTAGCATATAATAATAAACCACTCATTTCAACGAAACCGAAAAATAAGCCTTGAAGAAAGCGGCGATGGTGAACAATAAACGCTTCAATATTTTCTAACATAGTCAGTAATTCCTTTTGTTTGATATAGAATAGCTTAACATTTTCAAAGTTCCGGTCAACTCTCAATAATTTTCAATCGGTTACAAGTCAACTTTCTAAGCTGAAAAAATTGTGTTAAAATAATAAAGTTATGAGTCTTCATTCCCGATAGGATTCACTAGCTTGACTTAGTGAAGATGCCTTGTAACCGAAAAATGATATAGGGGGAATTTTTACAATGCAAGAAAGACATTTATTTACTTCAGAATCAGTTTCTGAAGGGCACCCAGATAAGATTGCTGATCAAATTAGTGATGCAATTCTGGATGCAATGCTGGCACAGGATCCAGATGCTCGTGTGGCCTGTGAAACATCTGTTACTACCGGATTAGTTTTGGTATTTGGTGAAATTTCGACAACTGCTTATGTTGATATTCAGCATATTGTTCGTGAAACCATCAAAGGAATTGGTTATACCGGTGGTAAGTATGGTTTTGACGGTGATAATTGCGCGGTCTTAGTTGCAATCGATGAACAGTCGCCTGATATTGCCCAAGGTGTTGACGATGCTTTGGAAAAGCGTGACGGTGAAACTGACCCGCTGGACCAAATTGGTGCCGGTGATCAGGGCTTGATGTTTGGGTATGCCATTGATGAAACACCTGAACTTATGCCTTTAGCGATTTCTTTAGCACATCAGTTGATGCAACGGATCGCTAAAGTTCGGAAGGAAAACATCTTGGATTATCTTGGTCCAGATGCCAAGTCAGAAGTGACGGTTGAGTACGATGATGATGGTAAACCCTTCCGAGTTGATACTGTTGTCTTGAGTACACAGCATGCTGAATCAGCAACGCTTGATCAGATTCGTGAGGATGTTATCGAAAAGGTCATTAAGCCGGTTATTCCAGCTGACCTATTGGATGATAATACCCGTTACTTGATCAACCCAACTGGTCGATTCGTTATTGGCGGTCCTCAAGGGGACGCTGGTTTAACGGGTCGGAAAGTGATCGTTGATACGTATGGTGGGTACGCTCATCATGGTGGCGGTGCTTTCTCTGGCAAAGACGCGACTAAGGTTGACCGTTCAGCTAGCTATGCTGCTCGATATATCGCAAAGAACATTGTAGCTGCCGGTTTAGCACATCAAGTGGAGGTTCAATTAGCCTACGCAATCGGTGTGGCACAACCCGTTTCGGTTTCCCTTAACACGTTTGGTACTGGGACCGTTTCTGAAGTTGAGCTGACTAAAGCAGTTCGTCAAATCTTTGATTTACGTCCAGCTGGCATTATCCAAATGCTCGACTTGAAGCGGCCAATTTATAAGCAGACAGCTGCTTATGGGCACTTCGGTCGAACCGACATTGACTTGCCTTGGGAACATACTGATAAGGTTGATGAATTAAAAGAAGCACTTAAGCAAATTGAATCAGTCAACAAATAAATTCAATTGAGTTTTGCAAATAACGACTAACTCTCGGGCTGGTCGTTATTTTTGTGGCGGGAGTAGATGACTCTCAAACTGCGTTGGGGGTGCGGGCCAGCGCTAAGTGAGGAAAAATTATGAGTTCAAGTAAAACCAATGTCCCGTTAGTGACGGGCGCTATCTTCATTGCAACGTTCATGAGTGCGATTGAGGGGACCATCGTATCTACTGCTATGCCAACGATTGTCGGTGATTTAAGTGGTGTTGCGTTAATGAATTGGGTCTTTTCAATTTTCCTACTGACTAATGCCATGGCGACACCCATATACGGGAAGCTATCTGACATGTTCGGTCGCAAGCGATTATTTTTATTTGGTTTAGCCGTTTTTATCATCGGTTCTACCTTGTCTGGCATGTCGAACAGTATGACCGAATTAATCATCTGGCGGGCGGTACAAGGGATCGGTGCCGGTTCAATTATGCCGATTTCCTTCACCATTATTGCTGACATCTACCCCTTTGAAAAAAGGGCCAAGGTAATGGGCTTCAATGGGTCAGCTTGGGGGATTGCTTCTATCGTGGCGCCACTGCTAGGTGGTTTTATTGTTGACCAAATGTCTTGGCACTGGATCTTTTTCATTAACATTCCAGTAGGACTAATCGCGATGGCTGGAATTTGGATCTTTTTAAAGGAGCAGCCCCGAAAAAGTACCCAAACGTTGGACATCCTTGGGAGTATCTGGCTCTCAGTGGCACTTTTAGCACTTATGTTTGGTTTCCAAGTGTTAGGTGACACCCAGATTAATTGGGGAATTTTACTGCTCAGTTTGCTGATTGCAGTGCTCAGTTTCTTAGGCTTTATTCGCCAAGAAAGACGCGTGACGAATCCCATTATTCCACTCAAACTATTTAAAATTCGTACCTTTGTGACCCAAAATTTGGTGGCAGCGCTGATCAGTGGTTTTTTGATGGGCTTTGAAGTTTATTTACCGACTTGGACCCAAGGATTACTGGGATTACCGGCATCACTAGCAGGTTTTGCGATAACACCTAGTTCGTTGATGTGGATCGTCGGCTCGTTTATTGCTGGGAAACTGCTGGTAAACCGTTCGCCGAAACAAATTATCAACTTTAGCTTGACCTTCATCTTAGTAGGTGGCCTGGCCATGGCATTCGCACCCCAAGAAACTCCCTTTTGGTGTTTCTTTGTGATTGCGGCCATTTGCGGAACCGGTTTTGGGATTACAATTACCACTACAACGGTAACGGTCCAAAACCAGGTGCCCAAAGAAGACGTTGGCGTGGCCACATCGTTGAATACTTTGTCTCGGACATTAGGTCAAACGCTGATGATTTCCGTCTTTGGGATTATTATGAACGTTAAGATGGCTAACGGTGTTGCCGCACATAAAGGCACTGATCTTGACATGATGAATCGGCTGATCAATCCGCAAACGGCTAAGACGTTAAGCAGTACCTTACTCAAACCGTTACGTCAAATACTTTATAGCGGATTACACTGGATCTTCATCGTGGCACTTGGACTTGTGATTTTAAGCTATCTGATCAATCAGTTGGATCGTCTCAACAAGCCTGAAGCCTGATATTTTTGGCTAAATGAAGTATACTTGATGCTAGAAATAAACAGAAAGTGAGACGATCTCCGTGTTTGAAAACAATCGTCCTAGATACGCTAGTTTTGGTATTGTGAATACCTTACCTGGTGAAATTATTGATCAAGTTTGGTACATCATTGATCATAATTTACAAGGCATGTTTCAATTGAATGAAATTATCGGCTTCAACTTAACGAACCACAATAATCACCTCACCTTTGACTTTTTACAGCAAGATGCCGTTGTAGCCAGCTTTGATACGCCATTTCCGTATGCAGAAAGCTTTCCTGCTTCGTTGTGGGTGTACGATGATGGTAGCAGCCAAATTGTGATGTTGCCTAAGGAAGAAGTGTAGACTAAAAGTGTGTGACACGACTTGGTAGGTTCTAGGGTTTAACCCAAATAATGCGTATTTCGGTGTGAACTTTGCTGGAATACGCATTATTTTTGGGTTAAATGGCCGGAATCTGAGTTGTGGAGCATTAGAGTATTAAATAAAAGTAAATTTTTAAGTGGTCTTTCAGTTAAGGAACCAGATGAAATTTTTATATAGACTTGTGTCATGACCTCACTTAGACTTTATCACCGTTTTTGAATCGCCAGTAAAAAAGGCGGTTGATGAATCTGATTAATGAAACCGTACTGTAGGACTGCGTATTCTTTCTGATTCAGTTCTTTGACGTGATTGAGCACCATTTCCTTTTCTTGCTCACCACCAGGATGGCCATAATAAACGACTAATGCAACGATGCCACCACGTCGCAGGTGAGTTAAACAAGTTGTCAGTGCCTTCAAGGTGGTATCGCCATGAGTAATGACAGCTTTATTGCTGCCAGGCAAATAGCCTAAATTAAAAATAGCAGCGCTGATTTGCTGTTCCGGGTCCAAATACTGATTCAGGTGTTCGTGACCATCGTGAATCAGCTGTACCCGTTGTGTCATTCCTGTCAGTGTCAACTGTGTCGCCGTTTTATCTAGGGCTTGTTGCTGAACGTCGAAGCCCAACACGTGGCCGGTATTGCCGACTAGACTGGCTAGAAAAAGCGTATCGTTGCCGTTACCCACGGTGGCATCAACAACGGTATCGCCCTTGACGATAACTGGTTTTAAAAGAGTGTGACTGTAATTAACTGCGGGTTCAAGATTCATATTAGCTGTTCCTTTCATAGTTTGGATAATTTTATTATAGACGTTTAATCTAAACTATGCAGGAGGTCACTAATGATGGATAGGTAATTGACTTTACGTAACCCATCAGTGACTAATCATTCAGCGTTCTTCTTGAATGCCCTTGCTTCTCATACCTAAATTTGGTACTATGAAACCACTGAACAAAAATTAAAGACTGATGAGGACTATTAGGTGTGTGACGCTGTTCAGAAAGCGGATGGTTGTTGCGAATTCGTCGGCTGCACACCGAACTCGTCTCTGAGTTTTTCAACTGAACTAAAGTAAGTTGAGACGTGATTTTCGCGTTACGAAATAATGAGAGCCCGTATTTACGGGAATGTTAGGTGGTACCGCGGAAATTCCGTCCTACAAGAAACGTTGTTTTCTTGTAGGCTTTTTTAGTTTTCAGCTTGTCCGACATGAGAAAGGGAGCGTATTTGTTTGGCTTACAATCACAGTATTATTGAACGAAAATGGCAGCATTATTGGAAAGAGCATAAAACTTTTAAAACTTATGATGAACAATCAAAGCCGAAGTTTTACGCGCTTGATATGTTTCCGTATCCATCAGGGCAGGGACTTCATGTGGGTCACCCTGAAGGTTACACAGCAACTGATATTATTTCCCGAATGAAGCGGATGCAGGGTTACAATGTTTTGCATCCAATGGGCTGGGATGCTTTCGGTTTACCTGCAGAACAATATGCTTTGAAGACGGGCCACAACCCTAAAGATTTCACCGCACAAAACATTAAGACCTTTAAGCGTCAGATTCGGTCATTAGGTTTTTCATATGACTGGGATCGCGAGATTAATACCACTGATCCTGCTTACTACAAGTGGACCCAATGGATCTTTGAACAATTGTACAAACATGGACTCGCATACGAAGATAAGATCATGGTTAACTGGGCACCCGATTTCATGGGTGGTACCGTGGTTGCTAACGAAGAAGTTATCGATGGTAAAACGGAACGTGGCGGTTACCCAGTTTATCGGGTACCAATGCGTCAGTGGGTTTTGCGGATCACGAAGTATGCTGATCGCTTGATTGATGATTTGGATGATATTGACTGGCCAGAAAGTATTAAGGAACAACAACGTAACTGGATCGGTCGTTCTGAAGGGGCCAGCATCTTCTTTAAAATTGCTGGTGCAGAAGACAAGTCGGTAGAAGTGTACACCACTCGTCCAGATACGTTATTTGGTGCCTCGTATATGGTTTTAGCACCAGAACACGACCTGGTTGATCAAATTACCACACCAGAACAAGCTGCGGATGTAGCGGCTTACAAGAAAGAAATCGAAAGTCGTTCTGATTTGGAACGGACTGATTTAAACAAGAACAAGACTGGTGTTTTCACTGGAGCATACGGTATTAACCCAATCAACGGTGAAAAATTACCAATCTGGATTGGTGACTATGTGTTGGCTTCGTACGGAACTGGTGCAATCATGGCCGTTCCTGCACATGATGATCGTGACTATGAGTTTGCTAAGAAATTCCACTTGCCAATTAAACCGGTTATTGAAGGTGGCAATGTCGAGGAAGCTGCTTATACCGAAGATGGTAAGCACATCAATTCAGGTTTCCTAAATGGGATGGATAAGAAGACGGCGATCAAGGCTGCTATCGATTGGCTCGAGGAACACGATGCCGGCAAGAAGAAGGTTAACTACCGGTTGCGTGACTGGATCTTCTCTCGTCAACGTTACTGGGGTGAACCAATTCCAGTAATTCACTGGGAAGATGGCGAAACGACTTTGGTTCCGGAAGACGAATTACCATTGCGTCTGCCTGCTACCAAGCAACTAGAACCTTCTGGGACTGGTGAAAGTCCATTGGCTAACCTGGATGACTGGGTGAATGTGGTGGATGAGAATGGCCGTAAGGGGAAGCGTGAAACCAATACCATGCCGCAATGGGCTGGGAGTTCATGGTACTTCTTGCGATACATCGATCCGCATAATGATAAGATGATTGCCGATCCTGAAAAGCTGAAGTATTGGTTGCCTGTTGACCTTTACATTGGTGGAGCTGAACATGCTGTGCTGCATTTGCTGTATGCCCGGTTCTGGCACAAGTTCCTGTATGATATCGGTGTTGTGCCTACCAAGGAACCATTCTTGAAGTTGGTTAACCAAGGGATGATTCTTGGGACAAACCACGAAAAGATGTCTAAGTCTAAGGGTAACGTGATTAATCCTGACGAAATCGTGGATAAATACGGTGCTGATACGCTGCGGGTCTACGAGATGTTTATGGGACCACTAGAAGGTTCTAAGCCTTGGAGTACTGAAGGAATTGCTGGTGCTTATCGTTGGCTTGACCGTGTATGGCGGTTGATCATTGACGACAATAACCATTTGCGTGACCGGGTCACTACTATCAACGACGGTAAGCTTGATCTGATCTACAATCAGACTGTTAAGACGGTTACAGAAGATATGGCTGCACTTCGGTTTAACGTGGCTATTTCTCAGATGATGGTCTTCGTTAATGAAGCGTATAAGGCTGATAGTCTGCCATTGGTTTACATGGAAGGCTTAGTAAAGATGCTGGCACCGATCGCACCACACATCACTGAAGAACTGTGGTCATTGATGGGGCACGATAAGACCATTACCTACGCAAAATGGCCAACTTATGACGAATCTAAGTTGGTTGTGGATAGTCTTGAATTAGCTGTCCAAGTTAACGGTAAGGTTCGTGGTCACGTCACTGTCGCAACCGACGCTGATGAGGACACAGTTAAGAGTGCCGCTTTAGCTGAAGAATCTGTTAAGAGTTTTACGGATGGTCATGACATTAAAAAAGTAATCGTTGTGCCAAAGAAGATCGTTAACATCGTGGTTGGAAAATAATCACGGTTTGATCCGTTAAAATTAAATCACCAAAGGACCTGATTAATTGCCAATAGTTGGCAGTTAATCAGGTTTTTTTGTGCTTTCAATTTTGAGGGTGATCAATTAAGAAGCATCACTGGAATTTTCTTAAAAATAAGGGCATGAATCATTCATAAAACGATTTAAACACGAACATTGAATATACAAGTGATGTAATAGTTCGATTTTTGTGTTGACAGTTGTCCAAACAGTTGGTACTCTATGGGTATCAAAGGCAAAGGAGATTTTGATAATGCAAGTTGCACTTGTAATGGGATCTATTTCCGATTGGCCACACGTTAAAGCTACGGCTGATCTGCTCAGCGAGTTACACATTAGTTACGACAGCCACGTGATATCCGCTCACCGGATGCCACGTGAACTGCAACATTTTGGAGAAACAGCAAAAGACGAACATTACCAAGTGATCATTGCTGCCGCTGGTGGTGCAGCGCACTTGCCGGGAATGCTGGCAGCTAATACCACGTTACCGGTCATTGGGATTCCAATTCAATCTAAGGCGCTAAACGGCATGGATTCGTTGCTTTCAATTGTTCAAATGCCTTCAGGCGTGCCGGTTGCCACAGTGGCTATTGGTAGTGCCGGTGCTAAAAATGCAGCTTTGTTAGCGGCTGAGATTATTGCGCTGCAAGATGCTGATGTTGAGGCTCAGTTGCAAGCGTTTCGAACTCGCCAAACAAAGGAGGCTACTGAAAGTAATGACCAATTACAGTAGTCCGATTTTACCACCATCGACGATTGGCATTATTGGCGGCGGCCAGCTTGGCCAGATGATGGCGTTATCGGCTAAAGCAATGGGGTATAAAGTTGGCGTCCTTGACCCAACTGATCATGCGCCTGCAGGTCAGGTAGCCGATTTTCAAATCGTTGCTGAATACGATGATTTAAAAGCATTAACGCAACTTGCAACGCAAAGCGATGTTTTAACCTATGAATTCGAAAACGTGGATCAGACCGCGTTAAAACAAGTTGAAAACCTAACTCGAATTCCTCAGGGAATTGAGCTATTAACAATCACCAGCCACCGTCTACGAGAGAAAACGTTTTGTCGGCAACATGGACTACCGGTTACACCCTTCGCATCGGTGAAATCGATGGCAGATCTGCAGGCAGCGATTCAAAAAATTGGTCAGCCGGGCCTGTTGAAAACGGTTGAAGGTGGCTACGATGGTCACGGCCAGTTTGATATTAACGAACAGACGGATTGGCAATTGATTGAAGACGAAATTGAACAAACTGAGTGGATCTACGAACTGAAACAAGACTTTGTCCGCGAATTATCAGTGATGGTCACTAGGGACGGACAAAATCAAGTGATTACTTTTCCGGTGAGTGAAAACCGGCACCAGCACCATATTCTGCACACCAGTATCATTCCAGCTCAAACGACTGATACCGTGAAGAGTAAGGCGCAACACATTGCCATTCAAACAGCGGAAGCACTGAACTTACGAGGCGTGCTCGGTATTGAACTGTTCGAATTAGCTTCGGGTGAGTTAATGATCAACGAATTGGCCCCACGACCCCATAACTCCGGACATTATTCGATTGAGGCCTGCAATATTTCTCAGTTTGATGCTCATATTCGTAGTATTTGCGGGTTAGCAATCCCGCCGATTCGGCAGTTTGAACCCGCTGTCATGGTTAACCTGTTGGGTGACAACTTACTGGCAGCTCGTAGTGACTGGCCGACACATCCTGAATGGCACCTGCACGACTATGGCAAAGCCGAAGTGCGAGACCGCCGCAAGATGGGGCATATTACGGTCACGGGACCGTCAATCGAGTCATTGTTAGCATCTGTGAGTCAGTTTAGATAATCAGAAAGGATCTGGAAAGATTGGCAACTTTGATTAATGAAGGTAAAGCAAAACAGTTATTTACAACGGATGACCCTAATGTGATTCAAGTACATTACATGAACCAGGCAACGGCATTGAACGGCAAACGCAAAGAACATATCGATGACAAGGGTGAGGTTAACAATCAAATCGATAGTCTAATTTTTGAATACTTAAACCATCTTGGCATCTCCACTCATTTTATTAAGCGTCTGTCGGCTAGTGATCAACTGGTTAAAAAAATGAAGATGATTCCATTAGAAGTCGTTGTTAGAAATTACGCTTCTGGTAGTTTTCAACGGAAATTCGATACCGAATACCTGCAAGCATTTGAGCAGCCAGTACAGGAGTTTTATTACAAGAGTGACCGGCTGGATGATCCTTTCATTAACGATTCACAAATCCACGCATTAAAGATTGCCACGCCAGAACAAGTAAGTACCATGCGTGATCAGGTTTTTAAAATCAATCAGGCCTTGATTAAGTTGTTTGCTGCATCAGGGATTACCTTAGTTGATTTTAAAGTTGAATTTGGTTTCGATGCTGACAACAACTTGATCCTAGGCGACGAAATTTCACCAGATTCATGCCGGTTAGTTGATGCAACTACCCATGAATCGTTGGATAAAGACGTCTTTAGAAAACATACCGGTGATGTGATGGATGGCTATCGTACCGTTCTATCCCGTCTAGAAGCTACAGCCAAATAGGAGGTTGAAACATGTTCTTAGCCCAAGTTCACGTGACCTACAAGCCCTCAATCTTAGATCCGCAAGCCGTTGCAATTAAAGATGCCATGCACCGTTTGGCGTTTGATCAGGTGACAGCGGTTCGACAAGGAAAATATTTTGAAATTACGTTGGATGTCTCCACAGCGGATGAAGCCGAAAAGCAAATTGAAGCAATCTGTGACCAACTGTTAGCTAATCCGAATATGGAAACCTACCGTTACGATATAAAGGAGCTGGCTAATCAATGATGAAATTTGCAGTGGTGAGTTTTCCAGGTTCTAATTGTGATGAAGATCTGTATTATGCCATTACCGATGATTTAAACGAGGCTGCAACCATTGTGCCGCATACGACCACTGATTTATCAGGATTCGACGTGGTTTTGATTCCTGGTGGTTTTTCCTACGGTGACTATTTACGGGGCGGAGCCATTGCCAAGTTTGCACCAGTGATGTCAGCCGTTAAGGCCTTTGCACAGGCTGGTAAACCCGTATTAGGAATTTGCAATGGTTTCCAGATTCTGACCGAGGCTGGTTTGTTACCGGGGACGTTACAGCATAATCGGCAAATGCAATTTATCTGTGAACCCGAACCTTTACGAGTTGAGAACAATCGGACAATGTTTACGTCCGCTTTTCAGGACCAGCAGCCAATTACGTTGCCGATTGCCCATGGTGAAGGTAACTACTACTGCGATGATGCAACTTTAGCTAAACTACGTGAAAACCATCAAATTGCGTTCACGTATCAAAATAATCCCAACGGTAGTGTATCAGACATTGCCGGTATTACTAACGAAGCCGGTAACGTACTGGGCATGATGCCTCACCCAGAAAGGGCAGTCGAAGACATTCAGGGCGGCACGGACGGTCTATTAGTATTTAAATCACTTGTACAAGCTCATTTAAGGACGGTGTAAGAGGGTATGCAGCAACTAAAAACGGAACTAACGCCAGAAGAAATTCGTGAACAAAAACCCTATGAAGCTTGGGGATTATCAGAACAGGAATACGATTATATTGCCCAAAAATTAATTGGTCGTCTACCCAATTATACTGAAACGGGTTTATTCGCGGTTATGTGGAGTGAACACTGCTCATACAAGAATTCCAAGCCAATCCTGCGAAAGTTTTGGAATGATGGTTCACGGGTGATTCAAGGCCCAGGTGAAGGTGCTGGTGTTTTGGATATCGGTGATGGTCAAGCAGTGGTGTTCAAGGCAGAAAGCCATAATCATCCCAGTTTCGTAGAACCATTTGAAGGTGCTGCAACCGGTGTTGGCGGTATTATCCGTGACATTTTTTCCATGGGTGCCAAACCCATCGCTTCATTAGATAGTCTTCGATTTGGTGAGCTGGATAATCCTAAGAATCGTTATTTAGTAAACGAAATTGTTGCCGGCATTGCCGCTTATGGTAACTGTATTGGGATTCCGACTGTCGGTGGTGAAATCGGTTTTGACACGGTTTATGATGGTAATCCGCTAGTGAACGTCATGTGTGTTGGTTTAATGGATCAAGCAGATTTGAAACAAGGTCGTGCTAAGGGAACTGGCAACGCAATCATCTATGTGGGGGCCAAGACTGGTCGTGATGGAATTCATGGTGCCACTTTTGCCTCTAATGAATTTAGTGAAGAAAAAGAGGCGGACCGTTCAGCCGTTCAAGTCGGTGATCCCTTTATGGAAAAACTGCTGACGGATGCCTGCCTGGAAATTATTCATGATCACGCCGAAATTTTGATGGGTATTCAAGATATGGGTGCCGCAGGTCTGGTGTCATCCTCAGCTGAAATGGCATCCAAAGCTAAAAGTGGTGTCACCATGAACTTAGATTTGGTTCCCCAACGTGAACCGGGGATGAGTGCTTACGAAATTATGTTGTCAGAATCCCAAGAACGGATGCTGCTGTGTGTTAAGAAGGGTGAAGAACAAACTGTTTTAGATATTTTCGCCCGATATGATTTAGATGCTGTGGTGGTAGGCCACGTTACCGATGACCGACAATATCGGCTTTATCAGCACGGTCAGTTAGTGACTGATGTTCCGGTAACCAGTTTGGTCGACGACGTTGTGGAACATGAACAGCCAAGTCGTAAACCAGCACGGTTGAAAAACAGTCAGCCAGCTCAAACGCCAACGATTAAAGATCCGGCTGAGACGTTGAAAGCCTTACTGGCTCAGCCAACCATCGCCTCTAAGAAAGCCGTGTATAAACAGTACGATTCACAGGTTCAAGCGAATACTGCAGTCACGCCTGGCAGCGATGCAGCGGTAGTTAGAGTGCGTCATACCAAGAAAGCTTTAGCCATGACGACGGATTGCAACGCACGCTATATTTACCTTGATCCCTTTGTTGGCGGTCAAATTGCGGTTAGTGAAGCAGCTCGTAACATTGTTGCCAGCGGTGGTGTTCCAATTGGCATTACAGACTGTTTGAACTTTGGTAGCCCGGATGATCCAGAGAGCTACTGGGAACTGGATCAATCAGTTCAAGGAATTGCTCAGGCTTGTGAAAGATTTGATACCCCCGTTATTTCTGGGAACGTGTCGATGTATAACGAAACCGATGGGCATTCAATCTATCCAACCCCAATGATTGGCATGGTTGGACTTATCGAAGACACTGATTACATTACCACCCAGTCGTTTAAAAAGGCCGGTGATGCCGTTTATCTCGTTGGTGAGACTGGCGATGATTTTGCTGGCTCGGAACTTCAGAAGTTGCAGGGTCAGGTTCCACCAACTGGCACATTGGACTTTGATCTGGACGTTGAAGCGGCTAATCAGCAATTGATTCAAAAAGTGATTAGGGAAAACCTGCTCAAGAGTGCTCACGATTTAAGCGAGGGCGGTTTAGGTGTTGCACTGGCAGAAGGGTTATTCGATTCTAGTTTAGGCTTTGAAGGTCAAACCAGTTTAACTAATGTACAACTATTCAGCGAAACCCAGTCACGCTTTATTGTCAGCGTAGACGCAGAAAACCAAGCCAAGTTTGAAGCATTGGCAGGCAACCAAGCAGTTTTACTGGGGCACACCACTGATCAAGATCAAGTGAGTCTCACGACTGCCGATGGCAAATTGAAAGCAAGCTGTGCTGATCTTAAAGCTACTTTCGGAGGTGCTCTGGGATGCCTAATGAAGTAAAAGGACTTAACGAAGAGTGTGGCCTGTTTGGCATCTGGGGACGTGACGGTGCGGCTCAGTTAACCTATGATGGTCTGCATAGTCTTCAGCACCGCGGCCAAGAAGGGGCTGGCATTGTGAGTAATCAGGATGGCAAGTTTCACCGTCAACGTGGCTTAGGCCTATTAGCCGAGGTTTTCTCCGATCCTCAGAAAATGACTTCTTTGCCCGGTAACGCTGCGATTGGTCACGTTCGATACGCAACCGCAGGCAATCACGGTATTGCAAACATCCAGCCGATGTATTTTGACCATCCGGCTGAAGGACAGTTTGCCCTGGCTCACAACGGTAATTTAACCAATGCAACGCAATTACGTCACGATTTGAAGCAAAAGGGTGTCCAGTTTCAAGCAACTTCTGATAGTGAACTGCTAGGTGAATTGATCCAAACGAGCCCCCAAAAGACGTTTGTTGAACAGCTAAAAGCATCTTTGAATCAACTTCGGGGTGGTTTTGCCTACTTATTAATGACTCCCGAAATGATGGTGGCCGCTCTAGATCCCAATGGGTTCCGGCCGTTAGTGATCGGTAAAATGGATGATGGTGCCATCGTCATTTGCAGTGAAACTTGTGCGTTAGACCAAGTTGGCGCTACGTTTGTACGGGACGTTGAGCCTGGCGAAGTTATCATTGTGACGGATGAGGGCATGACCATCGATCATTTTACAACTGATACGCATTTGTCGATTTGTTCAATGGAATATATTTACTTTGCACGCCCTGATTCAGTGATTCGTGGGATTAGTGTTCATGAAGCTCGTAAACGAATGGGCGCAGCCATTGCTAAAGAAGCACCGGTCAAAGCTGACGTGGTTATCGGTGTACCCAATTCATCACTGTCAGCGGCAATTGGTTACGCGCAAGCCAGTGGCATTCATTACGACATGGGCATGATCAAGAACCAGTACGTTGCCCGAACGTTTATTGAACCCACGCAAGCCAAACGGGTCCGTGGCGTCAGTATGAAATTATCAGTCGTGAAGTCAGTGGTGGCAGGTAAGGATATTGTGCTAGTGGATGATTCAATTGTTCGTGGCACAACCAGTGGCTACATTGTTGGTTTGCTTAAGCGAGCAGGGGCCAAATCAGTTCACGTGCGAATTGCTTCTCCAGTGCTGAAGTTCCCTTGTTATTATGGTATTGATATTCAAACGACTAAAGAGTTGATTGGGGCTAATCATTCCGTACCAGAAATTTGCCAGATGATTGGAGCAGACTCTCTGGCATACTTGAGTGTTGATGGGTTAGTTAAGTCAATTGGCGACTTGAATGATCAACCCAATCACGGTTTATGCACGGCTTACTTTGACGGTAAGTATCCCACCCCGCTTTACGATTATCAGGCTGGCTTTGATGCTGAAGTTGCACGTCTAGGATTATATGAAGGAGCGAATAAACGTTGACTAGTCAATACGAACAAGCAGGAGTGAATATCCACGCTGGTGAGGAAGCAGTTCGTGATATCAAGACCATCGTTAGTCAGACGCACGATGCTAATGTCCTTGGCGGTTTAGGCGGCTTTGGTGCTGAATACGAATTGACTTCAGAGGTGAGTCAGCTCAAACAGCCCGTGCTGATTTCTGGTACGGACGGTGTTGGCACTAAGTTATTGCTGGCCATTGAAGCCAATCAGCACGCTACGATTGGTATCGATCTCGTGGCAATGTGTGCTAATGATGTGCTGGCACAGGGTGCTAAACCCTTATTCTTTCTAGACTACATCGGCTTAGGAGAACTAGAGCCTGACAAGGTGATGACAATTGTTAAGGGTATCGCTGAAGGGTGTCAGCAGGCCGGCTTGTCGTTAATTGGCGGCGAAATGGCAGAAATGCCAGGCATTTATCGCTCAGCGGATTATGATTTGAGTGGCTTTGCGGTTGGTATCGCTGATAAAGCCCGTTTGCTTGGTTCGATGAATGTGCAAGAAGGCGATGTACTCATTGGTTTGGAATCAAGTGGGGTTCATTCTAATGGCTTTTCACTGGTTCGTAAAATTATTCAAGACGCGGATTTGGATTTAAACCAGGTTTATCCTGGCTTGAAACGGTCACTGATTGACGAATTGTTGACCCCCACAAAACTCTACTATCACCAAGTTTATCCCTTGATTCAGACTGGTAGTCTGCATGCCATGGCACACATTACCGGCGGGGGATTGGCGGATAACCTTGGCCGCATGATTCCGGCTGAATTAACGGCTTTGATTGATCCTAGCAGCTGGCAGACACCAGCAATTTTCAACGTGTTACAAAACGCTGGTGAAGTGGCTACGGCGGAGATGCGGCAGGTCTTCAATATGGGAATTGGCATGGTTTTGGTGGTTTCACCCGCAAAGATTGACGAAGTGACATCAGTTTTAGACGAACAACAAACGGCATACCAAACGATTGGTAAGGTGGTGAAGCGACGTGAACAACCAGTCCAGTATCAAGAGTGAAGCTCGGATTGCCATCTTTGCTTCTGGCAACGGAACAAATTTTGAGGCGTTAGTTAACGCTGATTTACCAGCAAAAATCTGTGTTTTAGTTTGTGATCAACCGGATGTACCGGTGATTCAGCGAGCAAAGAATCATCAAATTCCGGTGATTTTATCATTGCCTAAGAAGGGTGTTAATAAATCGTCAAGGGAACAAGCTTTATTGCAGGATCTAGCACCGTATCATATCACTGGTTTGGTATTGGCCGGTTACATGCGCATCGTTGGGCCAACCTTGCTTAACGCGTTTCCACGACGAATCATCAACATTCACCCAGCGTTGCTGCCGTCATTTCCAGGTCGGCACGGTATTGAAGATGCGTACGACGCCGGCGTTAAAGTAACCGGTGTGACGATTCACTATGTGGATGGTGGCGTAGACACAGGTGAGATTATTGCCCAGGAGGCAGTTTCTCGAACTGATCAGGATACGCTGGCGACTTTAGAAGCGAAGATTCATGCTGTTGAACATCAGTTATACCCACAAACGGTACGTCAATTAATTGAAAAAGGAGTGCTTTAATTTGGCTAAATTAGCATTATTGAGTGTGTCTGATAAAACTGGCATCGTAGAATTTGGTTCAGAACTGACTAAGCGCGGTTATGAACTTATCTCTACGGGCGGAACCTTAAAAACGTTGGTTGACGGTGGTGTTGAAGCGACCGCCGTTGAGGACGTGACGGGTTTTCCGGAAATGCTGGATGGACGGGTAAAAACGCTGCATCCACGGATTCACGCAGGGATTTTAGCGAAACGGGACAATCCTCAGCACATGGCTAAATTAAAGGAAAACGGCATTGAACCAATCGATCTCATTTGTGTCAACTTATATCCTTTTAAAGAGACGATTCAAAAAGACGGTGTGACGGATGCCGAAGCCATCGAACAAATCGACATTGGCGGGCCATCGATGCTCCGAGCCGCGGCTAAGAACTTTCAAGATGTGACGGTCATTACGGACCAAGCTGATTATTCAGAATTTTTGGAACGGTTTGATACCGATCAGTTAGACAAAAATTATCGCCGGCATTTAGCAGCTAAGGTCTTTCGCCAAACGGCAGCTTATGACGCTCTGATTGCTAAGTATATGACGGAAGAACCATTCCCAGATAAACTGACCGTTACCTACGAAAAAGTTGAAGATATGCGCTATGGCGAAAACAGCCATCAAGCAGCTGCTTATTATAAAGAACCGATTCCAGCTAGTTATTCACTGGCTAATGCCAAACAGCTTCATGGTAAGGCGCTCTCGTACAATAATACCCGTGATGCTGACGCTGCCTTACGGATCATTGCTGATTTCGACAAGCCTGCTGTGGTTGCCTTAAAGCATATGAATCCTTGTGGTATTGGGGTAAGCGATAACCTGCTGACTGCCTGGGACTTAGCTTATGAGTCTGATCCAATTTCCATTTTTGGCGGCATTATTGCCTTGAACCGCAAAGTGGATTTGGCAACGGCTGAAAAAATGCACGCTTTATTCCTAGAAATTATTATTGCACCAGCTTTTGATGATGACGCATATGCAGTGTTAGCAAAGAAGAAGAACTTACGGATTCTGACTTTGGACTTCGGTAAGATGAATCCTAAGCAAAAAGACATTGTTACTGTGATGGGTGGTGCGCTCTATCAGGACGCGGACACCGTTCATGAAACGGTTGATGACTTTAAAGTGGTTTCTAAAACCCAGCCAACCGAGGCGCAATTAAAAGCGTTGGAATTTGGTCAAACGGTGGTTAAACACGTGAAGAGTAACGCTATTGTGGTGACTACTGCCAATCAAACTTTGGGCGTTGGTGCCGGTCAAATGAACCGGATTGACTCCTTAAAAATTGCGGTGGACAAAGCGGAAGAAAAGGCTGGTTACGATGAAGCAGTTGTGGCTTCAGACGCCTTTTTCCCCATGGATGATTGTGTTGAATACGCCGCAAAACATGGGATCAAAGCCATTGTTGAACCGGGTGGCAGCATTAAAGATCAGGCGTCCATCGACAAGGCTGACGAGTATGGGATTGCATTAGTCTTTACTGGTGTTCGTCACTTCAAGCACTGATTCTAAATTGGGGGCAATGACATGGAAAATTGGTTAGTGATTGGTGGCGGTGGCCGCGAATATGTTTTGGCTGAGACACTGGCTAAAGTGCCAAACCGTCAAGTCTACGTTGCACCTGGCAATGTCATGATGGCTAAACTACCTAGAGTAGAAACCGTTTCAATCGACGAAATGGCGTTTCCGGCACTTGCTGAATTTGCTGAAAAACACCACGTTCAGTGTACCGTGGTCGGACCGGAACAGCCCTTGTCGGCTGGCATCGTTGACTATTTTGAGGCTAAGAATCTGCCGATATTTGGTCCAAACGAATACGCAGCTCAGCTGGAGTCATCCAAAACGTTTGCGAAGCAGATGATGAAAGATAGTGGCGTGCCAACAGCCAATTATCAGGAATTTACTGATTTAGCAGTGGCTTTGACATACGTTCAGACGCAACAACCGCCATTAGTGATCAAAGCGGATGGATTAGCTGCGGGTAAGGGCGTTATTATTGCCAATTCTACACAGGAAGCCACCGATGCAGTGGAAAAGTTAATGTCTGCCGGTTCAAAAAAATTACTGATTGAAGATTATCTGCAAGGGGAAGAATTTTCACTTTTTGCCATGGTTAACGGTACTACATTTATCACCATGCCAATTGCTCAGGATCATAAGCGCTTGGGCGACGGCGATGAAGGTCCCAATACTGGGGGGATGGGCGCTTATAGCCCAGTTCCGCACATCGATAACAGTTTAAAACAGGCGGCAATCGATCAAATCATCAAACCCATCTTGGCTGGTATGGCTGATGCCGGTACGCCCTTTAATGGGTTTCTGTATGCTGGATTGATCAATACGCCAACGGGAATTAAAGTCATCGAATTTAACGTCCGCATGGGTGATCCGGAGACACAAGTGGTGTTACCGCAATTAAAGAGTGATTTAGGAACCTTGATCTTGCAGTTAAAGCAGGGGAAACAACCCGTTGCAGAATGGCAGCATGGCGAGTTCTACTTGGGCACGGTTGTGGCTTCACGTGATTACCCCCGGTCAGTTGTGAATGGTCGACCGTTACCAGTCATTAAGGAGTCAGATGTGACCATTAGCTATGCCGGAGTCAGCCAAGACGGTGAGCAGGTCGTCAGTCATGGTGGTCGGGTTCTCATGGTCACGACGAAAGCTGAAGATTTGCAAACCGCTCAAACCAAGGTTAACGCGGTGCTGGATGCTAACGTTGATAAAACTGGCTATACGTTCCGGCATGATATTGGTTTTCATGCGATTGGACAGTAACAAGATTATCCTGAATACGGTGGCATAAGAGTTAAACAAAAACACGATGATTTTCTCGTTGAGAGATTATCGTGTTTTTATTTTGCCATTAGCTCTTAAATTGTTAAATAAGTATAAAAAATGGCGTTGCTGACTATAAAACTGTTATTATTAAAGCTTATGGTGTAGTAGATTGAACGACTTCGGTATAAAGCATTGCTCAATGCTCAAAAAAATATTAAAATAATATGTAATTTGCAAAAATGGACGAATGAAAGCAGGTATTTTTAATGACTGAGATGTCAAATCACAACGAATCCGGCAATACGGCGCCGGATTCAAAAGACCAGATGGTTACCGGTTCTGCCTGGATGACCGCTGGCAGTATTTTCTCCCGAATCCTTGGTGCGGTTTACATCATTCCTTGGGGAATCTGGTTTGGCAGTTACTTTTTCCAAGGTAACGCACTCTATGGGAAGGGCTATAACATTTATAGTTTCTTCTTAATTGCGGCCATTGCAGGGATTCCTTCTGCCATTGCGAAAGAAGTGGCCCATTATAATGCCATGAACGAGTATGGCGTTGGCTTTCGGCTATATAAGCACGGCTTTATTCTGGCTGGGCTGACAGGACTTGTTTGTGCCGGTTTACTCTATTTTGGTGCGCCATTGTTTGACGGTGGTGATGCGCGGGTTGTACCCGTACTGCACTCACTGGCTTGGGCGGTTTTGATCATTCCGGTGATGAGTCTTTCCCGAGGCTTCTTCCAGGGATATCAGCAAATGGCACCTTCTGCTATTTCCCAATTCGTCGAACAGCTTGCTCGAGTAGCCTACATGTTAGGGTCTGCTTTTATCATCATGCGGGTACTTCATGGTAGCTGGGTGACAGCTGTTTCCCAGTCAACCTTCGCTGCCTGTGTTGGGGCGATTGCTGGGACCTTGACACTGGCCTGGTATTATTTTAAGAATCGGCCAACCTTTAATTCGTTAGTGGCGAATAGTAATAATGAAATTGTTGTTCCGGCTAAGCAACTGTATCAAGAAATTTTGCAGCAAGCCTTACCATTTATTGTGCTTGGTGCCGGCATTACCATTTTTCAGTTGATTGATCAGTACACTTTCTTTAACTTTATGCGTGGCACGGGAATCACTTCCACGGTGATGTTGAACAATTTATTCGCCATGTTTAGTGTTAACGCCAATAAATTGATTATGATCATTGTTTCGCTGTCTTCAGCCTTAGCAATTACCGTTGTTCCATTACTGTCTGAAGCGTATACGCGTAACGATCATGAAGATATTAGTCATCAGTTGACTAATGCCATGTTGCTATTTGCGTTCGTAATGATTCCTAGTGCTTTGGGGATGGTCGCTATTGCGCACCCTCTGAACATTATCTTTTATGGGACATCACACAAAGATTTAGCAACTGCTGTTTTGGCGTTTTCCGCTTTTGTCTCAATCATGTTGGGTCTGTTCAGTGTGACTTCCGCTATCATGCAGGGGGTTTCTCAGAATAAACGTGCGGTTCGTTACTTCGCGGTGGGCACCATCGTTAAGCTGGCGTTGCAGTGGCCATGCATTCACTATATGGGCGTTTTTGGTCCGTTGGTAGCCACCACAATTGGGTTCTTAGTTGCCAATATTTTGATCCTACACTGGTTGAATAAGTCCTTTGGAGTTGATTTCCCAGCCATTTCTAAGAAAGTGAATGGTGTTTTGGCATTTTCAATTCTCATGTGCGGTGTGGCTTACTTGCTAGTTCGATTAGTGAGTCGTTTGCTCGCCACGTTTATGGTAGTTGATTCACGTGTGGGTAGTTTGATCGTGGTGGTGATTGCAGTTGGCGTTGCCGGCTATCTGTATGTCTACCTGGTTCTTCGCACGCGGTTAGCTGATACCGTCTTGGGTGATCGAATCAAACGATTAAGAGCAATGTTGCATATTAAATAAGTTAAGTAATTATCAGATTAAAATAAAAGCTTTGCAATCTCTCAAAACGGATTGCAAAGCTTTTTACGTTAGTGTTGATGATCATGCATGAACCGTGGTAATTCGTGAATAATTTGCGTGGGTAAAACTACGTATTGAGTTTGGGCGAGCTCATCCGCAATCGCGCTGTGAGCGTAAACTGCAGCCAATACCGCATTTATCTGATTCTCGAATTGGGCTGTAAACCCACCAATCATACCAGCTAATGTGTCACCCATGCCGCCAGTTGCCTGAGCTGGTGTACCTGCAGTGTTTAAATAACTGCCCGTTGGCGTGTAAATCTTGGTTTGATGTGATTTAAGGACCACGATGCCACCCAGTTGCTGCCGAACAGTCTCGTTTGCCGTGTCAGTTTGATCGGCAATCTTAATACCAGACAGTCGTTGCCATTCCATCTGGTGGGGTGTAAATACCAGGGTAGCTTGCGGCAGTTGAAGGCTTTTTTCAGAAACTAGGGTAATCGCTGATCCGTCAATAACTAGTGTCTGAGTGGGGGTAACGGTATCAAAAACGGTTTGAAGCACGTTTAAACTTTGAGCAGTTGTCCCCAATCCAGGTCCAACGACAACGGTATCGGCGGATGAGATTAAATCAGTCAACTCAGCATGGTTGGTAAAATCAGCGACCATTGCCTCGGGCATTCTAGCGTGCAGGCTAACAAAGTTGCTGGAATCAGTTAGGGTAGTGTTCAGACCGGCTCCACTGTATACGCTGGCTTCGGTTGCCATGATGATTGCACCACCAAAATGATCATTACCACCGATCAAACATACCCGACCGTAAGTACCCTTATGACTTTCTTCTGGCCGGATTCGAATTGTTCGAGAAAGAATCTCGTCTGTGAGTGTTTCCACGTTTATCGCCTTCCTATAATTAAATACTTAACATGAGTATAGCATGATGATACAAGTTGTGATTAATTTTCACCGTTCGATCCAAACCAGTGTATTTCTCACCGGTTATGTTTAAGCCCAGCTGTTTGCTCCTCACAATGCTGGTTATATGCTAGAATAGTACGTGAGAAACCAATATTGGAGGAACTTAAATGTCAATTGATTGGAAAGCAGCTGCAACACAACATCAAGCAGCTTATATCGATGATTTAACGAAACTGATCGCCATCGAAAGTGTTCGTGACGATTCAAAGAAAACGGCTGATGCACCGTTGGGACCAGGACCAGCAGAAGCACTTCAGGCCTTCTTGAAAATGGCTGAACGTGATGGCTTCAAGACCACTAACCTTGATAATTTAGCCGGTTTTGTGGAATACGGTGAAGGTGATGAAACCATTGCTATCTTGGCTCACGTTGACGTGATGCCAGCTGGTGAGGGGTGGTCAACGGAACCGTTTACCCTGACTGAAAAAGACGGTAATCTGTATGGTCGTGGGACATCGGATGATAAAGGACCAGCGCTAGCATGCTACTATGGTCTAAAAATCTTGAAGGAACAGGGAATTAAACTCAATAAGAAAGTGCGCTTCATTCTCGGTACCGATGAAGAAAGTGACTGGACTGGCATGAACCATTACTTTAAGACGCAGCCAGAACCAACCATGGGCTTTTCACCTGATGCTGAATTTCCGCTGATCAACGGTGAAAAAGGCAATGCCACTTTTACGTTGACCACGCAGGGTTCAAACGGCGGTGACTACCGACTTAACCAGTTCAGTGCGGGCTTACGTGAAAACATGGTTCCGCGAGACGCTCATGCAGTTGTTGAAACGGACGATAATGAAGCATTGGTCAGTGCCTTTACTGCCTTTTTGGACGAAGCACCCGTTACCGGGGACGTTCATATCGATACGGATGGGGTTCATTTCCACGTCATCGGTAAAGCGGCTCACGGCATGGAGCCTAAAAACGGTATTAACGCCGGCACTTATCTGGCATCGTTCTTGAAAACTTTGGCTTTCGGCGGTGATGCACGCTCATTCCTAGAGCTTCTTGGTGGTGATCTCCACGATGATTCTCGCGTTCATAAGTTGGGATTAGCGTTTACCGATGACATCATGGGAGATTTGACCATGAACGTTGGTGTCATGGACTTTAAAGCCGGTCAACCAGGGAAAATCGTATTGAACTTCCGTTATCCTAAAGGAATGACAGCTGACGATCTGCAAGCGAAACTAACTCAAGTGGCTGATCAAAACCACTTTGAGTTAAGTAAGGGCCGTGAGATGGTGCCACACTACGTTGATCCTGAAGATCCTATCGTGACAACTTTAATGGACGCTTATCGTGAAATGACTGGTAAGAAGGCGGCTAAGCCAGAAGTTGTTGGCGGTGGCACGTACGGTCGATTAATGAAGCGGGGCGTTGCGTTTGGTGCACTCTTCATGGATCACACACCAGACACGATGCATCAAGTAGATGAGTTCCAACCCATTTCTGATTTAATGATGGCTATGGCAATTTATGGCCGATCAATTGAGGCGCTGGCAAACGAATTACCAGACTAAGGAGTGATGGTATTGGCACAGCTTAGTAATTATCAAAACGTGATGGTTGGTGTGGATGGTTCAAAGCAGGCGAAGCGAGCCGTTCAAAAGGCAATCGCAATTGCCAAACGAAACCAGGCGACACTTTATATTGTGAGCGTGCTGAACATCAGTAAGCTGACGAATATTGGCAAGTCTCAATTTGGTTTTGGCGCTGTTGACCCAGAGATCTTAGATGAGTTTAAACTTAAAATGGATCAGCTGGTTGCAGGTTATCGCGATCAAGCGATTGAACGTGGTGTTCAACAAGTTGAGATTCACGTTACATTTGGTAATCCCAAATTAGAACTGGCAAAGAATTTACCCCAGCTATTGGGAGTGGACCTGATCGTTATAGGCGCTACTGGAGCTAACGTGGTTGAACGGATGATGATGGGTTCTAATGCTAGCTACGTTGTGTCCAATGCCCACGTTGACGTCTTGATCGTTCGGACTGATTTGGACAATCAGCAGTTGAACGTTTTCTAAAATAAAACAGGCTCCGGTGCATGTGATTATGCATCGGAGCCTATTTTGTATCAGAAGTTTACATTGCGTTTGAAATAGAATTCGTATTTCTAATCTTGCTAAGCGCTTCGTCGACTTGGCTTAAGACCGTTTGTACGTTCTGAGGGTCTTCAAGATTATATTTTTGTAAATCGATTTTGATCTTAGGACTAACATCAAAATCATCATACCATTTTTGATAAGCTGACCACATCTTATAGTAGTAAGCTTCACGTTCAGGATGACCATCGATTTGTTCGTAATCACGACCGCGTTTCTTGATTCGATAGAGAATCGTCTCGAAATCGCTGCTGGCATAGACGAGCAAATCTGGTGCTTTCTTTGGTAACGAGTTCAGTTCGTTCATCATGTTGTCTAATAACTTAAGGTAAACGGACAATTCGGTATCACTAATGTTACCTTCGGCGTTATTTTCCTTAGTGAATAATGCGTCTTCGTAAATAGAACGGTCCAAGATGTTGTTATCATCGGCCAAGGCCTGCTTGATCATGGAGAAACGCTTATTTAAGAAATAAATCTGGAGCAAGAAACCGTATTGCTTAGGATTTGAATAGTATAAAGGTAGTACTGGGTTTTCGCCCACTGGTTCGAAGAATGCCTTGGTTCCTAAGTGTTCCGCAAGCATTCCAGTTAAAGTTGTTTTTCCAACACCAATCATTCCGGCTGTAATAATCACCATAATAGCCCCTCTTTTAATAAAATATGCAACATATAGTGTACCATAGATTCTATAGATACTACATATTCATTTTAACTTTTTGAATAGTAACCGCTTTAACCGCCTAGGCATACGGTTTTTCGAAGAACAATTTGATGATGAGGCGTCATAACCCAGTGTCAAAATCACTCGTAGTATAATGAATGTAACGGGATGAAGGAGGATACTGAATGATGTATGATGCAATCGTATTTTTTGATTTGGATGGGACTTTATTTGATGACCAGAAGAACGTGCTGCCAAGTAGCATTGATGCTATTAAGCAGATGTCAAAGAATAATATTCTTTCCGTTATTTCCACTGGTCGCAACGTCTTTGAAGTGCAATATGTGCTTGATGAGACTGGCCTTGATACCATCGTCAGTGCTAATGGCAGTTACGTCCAGTATCAAGGTAAAAAACTCCATCAAGAAGTGATCCCAGAAGAGGTTCTCGACGAATTTACCGATTATGCTAACCAACAAGGCGATCCAGTGGGTTACTTTAATAACCGTGGCTTTCGACTGAGTCAGGCAAATGAGGCCACGAAGGAAAACTTTAAACTGTTGCGCTTGGATGCCAAAGTGGACCCTGATTTTTATCATCGTGAAAAAATCAATTTTATGAACGTCTTTAATGAAGATAAGGAAGAACAATATCAAGAACGCTTTAAGGGGGTACTGTCGTTAGTTCGCAATAACCCACGAGCTCTAGATACTATGAATGCCGGTGTTTCAAAGCGAACGGGAATTCAAATTCTGCTAGAAGCAGCTCACTTAGAAAACGTTCATACTTACGCGTTCGGCGATCAGCTGAATGATTTACAGATGTTTGATATGGTTGATACCCCAATTGCCATGGCAAACGGGCATGAGTTGGCTAAAGAGAAGGCGGCTTTCGTCACAACTTCCAATATGGATGACGGGATCGTTAACGGTTTGAAACACTTTAATTTGATTAAATAAGGGATATTCCGATATTGATTGTAATCCTCGTTTTGATAAACGCTATCAGAACGGGGATTATTTGTTTGGAATACTTGAATCTCACTTTCTTAAACGTGCTCCAACAAGCAGAGACTTGCATCTAAGGGGGCTTAGGCAAAAATCCCCAAAGACCAGGATTTTCGCCTAAGCCCCCTTAGACTCCAGTCTCTAAACGCTTGTTTCCACACTCTGTCTAAGAATAATATTCCTGTCATATTCTGGCAAAAAATTCCTATTGATTTATGTCTAAAATTAATAAATGAATATGCTATTGAAACCGGTGTCAATCTTGGTTTACTCTAAGTGAGTAGTCACTTTACTTTATTGGTAAAGTGAGGTTATTCGGTAGATAATGCAACGTGCTGGTCTGAGTCTAACGTTGCGTTATCAGACAAGTAGAGGTGAGTGAAATGACAGAGACGAAATATTTTGGCGGTATTGATGTTGGTTCAACCACGGTCAAGCTCGTGGTCATGGATCAAAATAACCAAACCGTTTTTTCACGTTACGAACGACATTATTCTGACGTCAAAACAGCCACTGAAAAAATCTTTCGCGAAGCAATTTCCGAATTAGGGGCGGATATCAAAATTGCTTGTACGATTACAGGTTCAGGCGGTATTGGGCTGGCTAATTTACTGCAATTGAAGTTTATTCAGGAAGTGATTGCCTGCACCAAAACAGTTGAAACCTTGATTCCTCAAACTGACGTGGCCATTGAACTTGGTGGTGAAGACGCCAAGATTACTTTCTTTGGCGATTCATTGGAACAACGGATGAACGGAAGCTGTGCCGGTGGTACCGGTGCTTTTATTGACCAAATGGCAACGTTGCTTAAAACAGATGCTAACGGTTTAAACGTCATGGCTAAGGATGCGGAGACCATCTATCCGATTGCCAGTCGGTGTGGTGTGTTTGCCAAAACTGATGTGCAGCCATTGATCAACGATGGCGCTAAAAAGGCGGATATTGCGGCCTCAATTTTCCAAGCCGTGGTTAATCAAACCATTTCTGGTTTGGCTGCCGGCCATAAAATTCGCGGTAACGTTGCTTTTTTGGGTGGCCCATTATACTTCATGGATCAATTACGTTACCGGTTTATTGAAACGCTAAACTTAACACCAGAACAAGTTGTCTTTCCGGAAGACCCACAATTATTTGTGGCGAAGGGCGCGGCGCTGTATGCCTATGATCAGCCGGAAACGACGTTGAATAATTTATTGGATCAATTACTTAACGGTGATGATTCTGGTATGCATCCAAGCCATTCGTTGGAACCCTTATTTAAGGATGACGATGAATTGCAGGAATTCCGGAAACGTCACGCGCAAGCCAAGGTTGAAACGCGTGACTTAGAAAGCTATCAGGGAGTTGCCTTCCTGGGTATTGATGCTGGTTCGACCACTACCAAAGTCGCTTTGATGAGCGATGATAACAAGATTCTTTATACTTATTATGATAGCAACGACGGTGATCCGCTGGAGAAAACCAAGGCGATTTTGCGAGATATGTACAGCAAGATGCCAGCAGGCGTTACCATCGGCAAAACGGCTGTTACTGGTTACGGCGAACACTTGATTAAAAACGCCTTAATGGTGGATATTGGTGAAGTGGAAACTGTTGCCCATTATCGTGCTGCCCACTATTTTGATCCCGATGTTGATTTTATTTTAGACATTGGTGGTCAGGATATGAAAGCCATGACCATCAAGAACGATGCGTTGTCCACGATTAAATTAAACGAAGCTTGTTCTTCTGGTTGCGGTTCCTTCCTAGAAACTTTTGCGACCTCGTTACACTATAAGATTCAGGACTTTGCTCAAGCAGCTTTGCTGGCCAAGAACCCTTCAGATTTAGGATCACGTTGTACCGTCTTTATGAACTCAAAGGTCAAGCAGGTACAAAAAGAAGGTGCTACGATTGGTGATATTGCGGCCGGACTGTCGGTTTCAATCATCAAGAACGCACTTTTCAAAGTAATCAAGATGCGTCGGGTGGAAGATATGGGTCACCACATCGTTTGCCAAGGCGGCACCTTTTATAATGAAGCTGTGCTCCGGGCCTTCGAAAAGATTGCGGGTACTGAAGTTGTTCGGCCCAATATTGCTGGATTGATGGGCGCATATGGGGCTGCTTTGATTGCTAAAGAGGGTTACAAGGCGGGTGACGAGACCACGTTGCTTTCCGTTGACCAGATGGACAATCTGAGCTTTAAGAAGGAATACATGCATTGTGGGGCCTGTGAAAACAACTGTGCCTTAACCATCACTGTCTTTAATGATGGCCGTCGATTCGTTACTGGTAACCGTTGCGAACGGGGTGAAGCTCGTGGGATGAAACAGCGGGTGCCAAAGGATAACGGCAAAGTAAACTTAGTTGCTGAAAAGTACAAATTACTGTTCAGTTATCGGCCATTACGTAAAAAACTCGCTTACCGTGGGACTATTGGGATCCCCCGCGTGCTGAACATGTACGAAAACTACCCGCTATGGCAAACATTCTTCCGTAAGCTAGGTATTCGGGCACAATTATCACCAAAAGGAAATGCTGAACAGTACGAAAAAGGGATGGAAACCATCCCTTCAGATACGGTTTGCTACCCAGCCAAGCAAGTTCACGGGCACATTCAAGCGTTGATCGATCGTGGCTACAAGACGATTTTCTACCCAGCAGTTGTTTATGAAGTGGCTGAAAACAAAGATTCTGATAATCACTTTAACTGCCCAATCGTGCAATCTTATCCGAACGTTATTCGTAACAACGTGGATGAAATCACTTCTGGACAAGTTGATTTAATTTCTCCTTATCTGAATTTAGCCGATAAAAAAGGGACGGCCAACAACTTGGTTGATGCTTTGAGCAAATTTGGCATCAGTAAATCTGAGATTAAGGACGCCTTGGACGCTGGTTATAAAGCGCTAGAAGACTTCAAACAGCAAATCCGTAACCGTGGTGAAGACACTATGCGGATGCTGATGACTACTGGTGAACACGGTATCGTGCTGGCTGGTCGGCCATATCACTTGGATCCACAAGTTAACCATGGTATTTCACAAATCATGACTGCCGAAGGATTCCACGTGCTGACTGAAGATTCTATTGCGCACCTTGGTGACGTTAAAGGGTTGCGGGTGGTTAACCAGTGGGTTTATCATTCACGGCTGTATGCGGCCGCTAGAGTTGCTGCCAAGACGCCTCAATTGGAATTTGTTCAATTAAACTCCTTTGGTTGCGGGATCGATGCCATTGATACTGACCAAGTCGAAGAAATTATGAGTCAGTACAACCGGCTATATACTTCACTGAAGATTGACGAAGGCACTAACATGGGTGCTATCCGAATCAGACTGCGTTCACTGAAAGCAGCTGTTAAGGAACGTCAAAACCGGAAGATCTTGCCAATGAAGCTTCATGAAAACGAAAAGCCAGTGGACTTTACGCCAGAAATGCATAAGAAGGGCTACACGTTACTGTTACCAATGATGTCACCCATTCACCAACACGGGTTGGTTGACGTGGCATTACAGGCTTCAGGTTACAACGTGGTTAACCTGCCAATGAACGACAGAAAATCGGTTGATGTGGGTCAAAAGTTCGTCAATAACGATGCCTGCTACCCAGCAATCATTTCCATCGGTCAAATGGTAGAAGCTTTCCAAAGCGGCAAGTACGATGTTAATAACACTGCCGTGATGATGACCCAAACCGGTGGTGGCTGCCGGGCAACTAACTACATTCCGTTGATCCGTAAAGCGTTGAAGGATGCTGGTTTTGGTCAAGTACCCGTTGTCTCATTGTCACTAGGAAATCAAGGTGTTGAAGAGACATCTGGATTCAAGATGACCTTACCACTGCTTCGTCGAGTTGCCATTGCCTTCTTATATGGCGATTTATTCGAGAAGGTGGTTTACAGGACTCGACCATATGAAACCAAACCTGGTCAGATTGATAAGATGCATGAAGATTGGTTGAAGCTCGTTCAACCATCCATTGAAAAGGGCAGTTTCAAGGAATTCAAGCGTAACGTTAACGAAATCGTACAGGACTTTGACACCGTTAAGCTTAATGAAGTTCGTAAGCCTAAAGTCGGTTTAGTTGGTGAAATTTTGGTAAAGTATTCTCCAATTGCTAATAACGATGTGGTACACTTACTTGAAAAAGAGGGTGCTGAAGCAGTTGTTCCTGACATTGTCGGGTTCATGAATTATTCGCTTTACAACCAAATTTACAGGTATCAGCATTTAGGCGCGTCAGCTAAGGCCAAGTGGTTTGCTGAGTTTGCTATGCAAGTCATCAAATGGTGTGAGCAACCTATGCAAAAGGCTTTGAGTGCTTCAAAACGGTTTGAACCCAGCGAAGCTATCAAGGAAGTTGCTGACGATGCTAGCAAGATCTTGTCGTTGGGTAACCAGACTGGTGAAGGCTGGTTCCTAACGGGTGAAATGATTGAACTGCTGAAGAGCGGTGTGCCAAACATTATCTGCATGCAACCATTCGGCTGCCTGCCTAACCATATTGTGGGTAAAGGAATGGTTAAGGAACTCAGACGGCAGTTCAAGGGTGCCAACATTGCACCTATCGATTACGATCCTGGGACATCCGTTGTTAATCAGCTGAACCGAATTCGGTTAATGTTAGCAACCGCTAATAAGAATTTAGCAGCTGAAAAAACCAAAGTGTCTGAAAATCAGCATCCTGCCGAAGCACAATTAGCTCGAGTTGGCAGCACAGTCAATGGCAGGTAAAAATGACAGAATAAATTGGAGAAATTGCCATGAAACATACTGATGTGGAAACGCTGTTCGCAGATAATATCAAAACGACAGACCTATCTGAGAAGCAGCAAAAGGTTTTGCAAGCGAGTTTGACGCTGTTTGCGCAAAAGGGCTATGAGAATACCAGTACCTTGGATATTGCTCATTTAGCCGGTGTTTCTGAAGGTACTGTGTTTAAACATTTTAAGACGAAGGATGGGTTGCTCCAAGCAATTTTGAATCCGTTCATGCACGATATTTTTCCGCGAGTTGCGGGCGAATTCATCGATGCATTGCATGAAAGTATCTTTGATAGCTTTGAATCTTTTATCAGATACGTGGTTAAAGACCGGATGACTTATGCGATGGATAATCGTCAGGAAATGAAGATCTTTATTCAGGAAATGGTGAAAGATCCTTCCATCATGACTACTTTGACCAACCGCTTAAGCAAACTGCTTCAGGGCGGTGTTGATACCCTGTTTCACGAGTATAAGGAAAAGGGCGAGTTGGTCGATTGGGACTCCATGCGGATTATTCGGATGGCTAGCGGCGTGATCGTGGGTTATTTAATTCCTAACGTCATTATGAGTGAGACACCGTTGGATATCGATAAGACAACGGATGAAGTTTGTGAGTTTTTGTTGGATGGGTTGAAACCTAGAGATTAGAGTGTGGAAACAAACGTTTAGATGCAAGTCTCCGCTTGTTACAGCACGTTTAGAGTGTGACACAATAACATAAAAGCCATTCCGACGTTTTTGTCGGAATGGCTTTTATGTTACAGGGTCTGAATCTGAGTTGTGGAAATATTAACCCATTGCTTTTTCAATGTTAGCCAGTGTCATTTGTGCGGTGTCATCAAAACGGACGTCCGCGGCAGCCAGTGTTTTTTCGTCACCAACGCCCACTGAGGTTTCGTGAGCCGCATTGATGGCTTGAATACCAGATTCAGCATCTTCAACACCGATACATTCTTCAGGCGCTAGGTCCAGTAGTTCAGCACCTTTAACGTAAATTTCTGGATCTGGCTTACCTTTAGACAAAGTAGCAGGATCAACCACTTTAGGGAAGTAGTCGGTGAGTTGCAATTGCTTCAAAACGGTTGGACCGTTCTTGGAAGCAGAAGCTAACGAAATTAAATAACCTTTGTCGCGTAAATCGTCCAGAAAGTCTTTGATACCTGGCAAAATATTAGCTGGGGTCATTTTTTTGATTTCGTTGACGTAGTTGGTGTTCTTTTCAGTGGCTAAAGCAACCTTTTCATCGTGTGAATAGTCGTTTTCCTTCCCACCAGTCTTCAAAATCAGTTCGAGAGAGTCCATTCGGGAAATCCCCTTAAGTCCTTCCTCTAGATCTTTATTCCATGCGACACCTAACTTTTCGGCTAACTGACGCCATGCCTTAGTGTGGTAGAGTGACGTGTCGGTAATGACGCCGTCTAAATCGAAAACGAAACCTTTGATTTGCTTAAAAGTTGCCATGAAAAACACTCCTTAAGTGAAATTAATAATCAATTACCTTTTCTTGATTGGCTTTCAATTCAACGGATTTACCCTTGAACTGAACGGTGGAATCTGCGTCTGCGGTGACGTGAATCTGCGACTGAGTAATGACGAAATCATACCAGTGCCCACGGATGAGTTGTTTAAACGAAATTGAGTGCCACTCAGCCGGTAGGTTAGGGTGCAAGTTGATCTCACGACCCAAGCTATCTACACCACCGTAGTTACGAGTTTCAATCATTAAAGTGGCTCCCATAACACCGAGGTGAATCCCTTCAGCGGTGGTTCCACCTTGAATATCGTAGTAGTCAGAGAACAGTGCTTGACTAAACAGTGACCAAGATTGATCCATGTTGTCGTCCATTTCGGTCAGTACTGAATAAACGATCCGTGAAAGCGTCGACCCATGAGTTGTCCGATTCAAGTAGTACTGAATATTTTTAGTCAGATACTCCTTTGGCATATGGTAGCCAAGTTGATTCAGAATTTGGTCAACTTCCTTGATGTTAAGGACGTAATAAGCCATCAAAGTATCAGCTTGTTTGGCGACTTGATAAGCATCAGGTGTTTTGTCTTCAGCCTTTAAAATGCGGTCCATTCGTGAAATGTCACCGTACTTGCGACGGTAAGCATCGAAATCAAGCGTAGGTAGATCGAAGTAACCTTCGAACTGTGCCATTATACCATTCTTATTGATATCAAGCTTCAGCTTATGCGAAATATCAGTCATTTTATCGAAGAGTGAATCATCGAATTCACTCTTCTTTTGAACACTCTTGAAAGTGCTCTTAGGGACTTCCGGCTGTAGTTCAACCAGATAGTTAAATAACCATGCTACCATGATGTTGGTATAAGTATTATTGGTCAGTCCTGGCTCATCAGCGTTAGGATAGTTTTCGTGGAATTCGTCAGGTCCCATGACGTGGGCGATACTGTAACGATCATCCTTAGCATTGTAAGTCGTTGCACTGATCCAGAATTTAGCAATCGATAGCAACATTTCCAGGCCGTATTTATCCATGAATTCGTGATCGCCTGAAACCTGTGTGTAATTGATCACATTGTAGGCAATGGCTAGTGAAACGTGTCGTTGCAGGCGGCTGTTATCCGGATCCCACTGATGAGTAATCGGGTTCAAATGAACAAATTGCGATTGTTCATCACCAGTCTGGCCGGATTGCCATGGGTACATGGCACCATCGTAGTTCTCCTGTTTGGCATAGGTGCGGGCCGCATTCAGTCGCCGATAGCGGTACATGAGCAGTTGTTTGGTCAATTCTGGATAGTGCAACGTGTAAAACGGCAAGACGAACATCTCGTCCCAGAAGACGTGACCACGATAAGCTTCACCGTGCAGGCCACGGGCACCAACCGAAGCGTCCAGCTTACCTGAACCGATGGCGGATGCAGAAACCATACTGTGAAACAGGTTGACTCGGGTCAGTTTTTGACTGGTGATGTCCGTATCAATTTTAATATCAAAGTTGTTCCAGGCCTGTTTCCAGTAGTCTTCGCTTTGTTTAGCAGTTTGGCCATATGAAGCGCTTGCAATATCTTGACTAGCCGTTTCATTTAACGCGTCCGCAGCAGTTTCACGGTCGGTGTAAATGGTGACGTTTTTTTCGAAACTGTAGGTTTTACCCACAGTGACATCAGTAGACAAAATCTGTTGCAGTCGATTTTCTTGATTATTAACTTCAATTTGCGGCTGTTTCTTAGTTTTAAGCAAACGCAAATTACTCCCAACAATGAAATGGATGTGGGAGTTTTTCGTTTCACCAGTCATGTACATCTCGTTATCACGGGAACTCATGCCGGTAATCTGCAGATGGTGCTGGTCAAAGTCTTGGTACCGGTCCACGTTACCGTTAGTGACCGTACCATCGATTTCTGAATAAATCTGTAACGTCCCGCTAAAGTTTAACGGTGTGATGGCGTACTGAATCGCATAGTCGTGCCAATTCTTCATGTTTGCCACTTTGGTGGTCACAATCGATAAATCATGACCCGTGGATAATTGAACGTGCATCGCGGTTCTGAGAACGCCACGTTTGAGATCTAAACTACGGTAAATATCCTGAATGTCTTTTTTGTTGATGGTAAATGGTGGCTGACCATCCACGCCAAAGGTTAGAAATTGACCGTTTGGCAGGTTGACCAGGTCCTCATTGATGACGTCTCGATCGCCAATTTTGGTTGTCAATTGGTTATAGACACCAGCAACATACGTGCCGGGATAGTTATCGGCGTCAGCATGCGCTTCTACGTAAGCTCCGCGCAGCCCGAAGAAGCCATTACCAATAGTCAGCATGGCTTCTTGACCATAGTTACGCTTCTTCTCGTACTCACCGAAGTAGTCCAGGTGCCATTCATTGTAGTGCTGTTTATGTTTAACGGCTTTAGCAAGCCCGTTTTTGGCCACATCACTTTGGGAAACCACCGGGATGTTCATCATGTTGGTGATGGCTAAACCAATATCGATACGGTTGTGATTAATACCAACAATCGTATCGGAAAATTCATACTCCAAAGAGTTTAAGAGAATCGCGGCATCGATTTTTAAACCGGCTAGTGCGACCTTGATCTTTTCCAGGTTATCACCAATGGTCTGTTCGGAATTGTAAGTGATGATAAACTTCCTGAAAGGTTCTTGATTATCATTTTCGGAATAAAGTAATTCTATCGAGTCCCGCTTGACTCGTAACGCAATTGTTCTCATCATCAATCCTCTTTTCTATGAGCGATTCTTAATAATGCCCCATAACTTAATGATAAGGGGTTGTGACAAATATCGCAAATAACCCGCTCGTGAAAAATAGTGAATGCCTTATTTTTAAAGCTTTTATAACCGTTTCGATTATCATTTACCAATAGTAAATAAATGTAAAAAGAGGATTAACTGCGATGAATTGCGGACTGATGACGTGAACTTATTTTAAAAATTGATTGATTAAGCGCTTCTTTGTTAGTTGAAAGGTTTTATGATTCAAGTAAAATTGTAAGGACTCTCCTGATAGTAATTTGACAGTGGCAGCGGACTGGGTAATGGTGATTTCAATTTGTCGGCCATGAAACCAGATTCGAAAGCGCAAACTATCCCAAGCTGCTGGCAGTTCTGGGGATAGGTTAAAGCTTTCTTTTTCTAATCCCAGTCCCGCAAAACCGTAAATTAAGCTCAGCCAGGTACTGCCCATGTTAGCTGCGTGAATCCCATCACCGGTATTACCCTGTGAGTTGCTTAGATCCATCATGACAGTTTGCATGAAGTAACGGTACGCGTCATCAGCATGGTGAAGTCGGTGAGCTAAAATACCAAAAATGGCACGTGATAGTGAGGAGTCATGGACGGTGATGGCCTCATAATAGTCAAAGTCGCGTTTAAGTTGAGTAGCATCTTGATCCTTTGGAAACAAAAAATCTGTCATCACAGTGTCTGCCTGTTTATTGACCTGATAATGGTAAATGGTCATGGGATGATAGTGGAGCAAGAGCGGAAACTGATCCCGTGGCGTATCTTTGATGGGCCAAACCGGTTTGCTGGTGGACAAGTCATCCTGTTTTTTGATTTTTAATTCAGTATCGTATGGTAAGTACATGCCATCGGCTGCCCGATTAAACTGGTCAATTTCTTGATCCGTCACGTTTAAACTGACTAATTTCTCCGGGTGACTGTGCTTAAGCTGGTTGGAATATTTCACTGCAATACTTAAATTATTTTGGGCCATTCGGTTGGTAAAGTAGTTGTTGCTGATCATAGCGGTGTATTCATCTGGCCCCGTAACGTCATCAATCACAAACTTGCCTTGATGTGCTTCATCGGTGGCCCAGTGCCCATAGGCTAACCAGAAACGAGCGGTCCTGACGATGATTTCGTAACCATAATCAGTCAAAAAAGCGTTGTCACCAGTGACCCGAACGTAGGTGTCCACAGCGTAAGCAATATCAGCGTTAATATGAACTTGGGCGGTACCAGCTGGATAGTAGCTGCTAGCTTCTTCACCGTTGATCGTTCGCCAGGGAAACATCACACCATTGTCCACGGCCATTTCCCGCGCCCGGTGCTGTGCCTGTGGCAAGGTGTGGTAGCGATACAGTAATAGCTGTCTGGCAATAGCGGGTTCGGTATAAGTGAAGTAGGGCAGCATAAACATTTCGGCGTCCCAGAAATAATGGCCTTCATAACCTGGACCCGTTAGGCCCTTCGCCGGAATACTGGTTAGACCATCACTGCCCGCAGCTTGGTACAGGTGAAAGAGGTTAAAACGGATGCCCTTTGCCAACGTAGCATCCCCCGTAAGTTCAACGTCGCTATTTTCCCAAAATTGATCGATTTTGGCCGCAGATTCATCCAATAGCTGTTTAAAGGATTTATTTGCCAATCGCTTTTCTGCCGACGCTGCGAAAGCAGACTGGGATAAGGTGGTTTTTAAAAGTGGGTGTGGGAAACTGATGGCATACACAAAACTAAAACTTTGTGACATTCCTGACGTTAAATCGAAGGTTTTGCTGAAACTTGGCAAATCATCGATGATATTAACCTGCATGGGATTATCGTTTAAAGCTTGCTGAGCAACGATCAATGCGAGTTGGCTCTTCCGGGTACTGATGAGCATGATGGGCAGTTTGCTGTGAATAAAGGTTCGATCCAGCAGGGTTTCTGGTTGAGAAGCTCGCATGTCGTCAGTGTGAGATTTGATCTGTTGGTCGATGTAGGAATGCTGTTTAATCACGGTTAGCGCACCGGTAAAATTAAGTGCTGACACACTGTATTTAATGACAAATAAGTGTTTGTCAGCATGGGAGGCGAAGGACTGGAGGGTCAATCGGAACTGCTTATTGGTTGGGCTTTTAACGTCAAAAATTTCTATTAAGACCCCAGTCCGCATGTCCAAGTTTTTGTCTACTAATTTGACGTCATAGGGGGTCTCATCAGAGCGGATGCCATCCACTTCAAAAATAATGAACCGTGGGTCGGGCAACTGACAAATCGTTTGCGAATTTTGAGCGTAACCCGAATAATTTTCACCATACGACAGTTCGGTCAAATCGTAAAAACCGTTCACAAACATCCCCGGCTGACCGTTAAAGTGGCTGTTATTTCCCTGCAGCGGGTTGGAAGCCCGAATACCGAAGTGGCCGTTTCCCAGTGTATAAATGGTTTCAAAAGTTTTTTCATCTTGCGGTGGCAGTTTTTGCAGGTGAATCTGAAAAGCATCGTTTGCGTCCATTTAAGTTATCCCCCTACGAGTTGATAATTTATGCCCATTATAAGGCAAAAACTTTCAGCGTTGAGTTTAAAATAGAAATTGTTGCTTTAACGTGATTGAGATTAAACATGTCCATATAAAATAAGCGTTACCCCGTAGCTGTTACGGAATAGCGCTTGTAATCGTGAAGCGGATGAACAGCTAACCCTTTAAATTGACTTATCTTTTAACAAGTCACGGATTTCTTTTAAGTACGTTTCTGAAGCGGATGGTTTGGTTTCTTTTTCCCCGGTTTTAGGCATCAACCGATTAATGAACTTTACTAGTAAAAAGACCACAAACGCAATGATCAAGAAGTTAATGACCGAGTTGATAAATTGGCCGTAACGAAAGTGAGCACTGCCAACGCTGAAAACCAGACCGGAAAGATCGATTTTACCGATGAATAAGCCAATCAGCGGATTGATCAGATTTTTCGTTAGGGAGGTCACGATTGATGTGAACGCGGCACCAATAATGACCCCAACGGCCAAGTCCACCACGTTGCCGCGAGCAATAAACGCTTTGAATTCCTTTAACATACTCTCACCTCATATTGATTGATAAGTTCATCATATCGAAAATCGAGCTGGAATCGCAATAAAAATGCAAATTGGTAACAATATACTTGAACTATTAATCTAATCTTGCTACCTTTAAAACACAGAATAGAATGGCAACTGGTGGAAATGGACCTGATCGATGTCTTACACGGAGGATCTAAGTTATGGAAACAATTCAAGAACAGTTGACAGCTGCCCAAAAGAAGGGCCGCTTGGTAGCCATTTTCCGTTATGGTGATGAACATCACTTTTTGTCCGGAAACGTCATTGCAGTAGATAACAAGTTTTTGCTGCTGAAGCGGGTTAATCAGAACGGGGCAACGGATGGTGCTGTTGTGATCCGAATCAATACCGTTTCAAAATTAGTGACGCAATCTGATTATCTTAAGTCGTTAGTTGCAGTGATGGCGTTAGCACGTGAGCGTCATTACGTGGACGTTTGGCACGTTGATGATTTGCTGAGCGAACTGGATTTTAGCAACCGCTCTATTTTAAGAGCAACGTTGAAGTGGGCGTTTAAGGCTGATCAAGTTGTCAGTATAGGAATCCATCCGGGTCGGACCGAAAAAACTTTTACGGGATTTATTGCATCGGTCAAACACAACAAGCTGCGTTTGAATGATGTTGACCCCTCGGATTTAAAGGCACGTTGGCAGGTCAAGTTAGCGTATGTGGATATTAATTACGTTGAAATTGGCAGTTTTAAGACTTACGGCATGACAGCTATCCTGGAACGTTATATGCCAAAAGACTTTCATTAATTTAGAAAAAGAGGTTATCGCGTGAAGGGTTTGGCTTATTTTTTAATCGTGTTATTTCCGGCGCTGATCATCGGTACGACGGTGTACCTGACACGTAATTGGGCGCCAACAGGCATCCTAACGATCGTTACTTGGACAGCAGCCTGGCTAGCCTCCATGGTCATCGTGACGGTGCTGTATCTGGTATTGATTTACCTTCCAAAGGCTTCACAGAGAAAAAGTTCTAAGCAAAGTAAACAAAATCGTGAGGAAAGCCAACAACGTTAAACTTGCTGACTTACCGTACATACAAATAGGGGTGGCTACATGCAACAACTTAAACTTTCAAACGATCCGGCAAAGCCCTCGATTTTTACGCGGCTGTTACTATTTGCAACGTTCTTCGTTGCCATAGAAGCGGTGCCGGTGGTGCTGCTTTGGATTCGTAATGCCGCGCCATCGCAAATTTTATTACGGAGTGTTTTGGCGTTAGGCTATATTGGTGCTTTTATTGTAATCATCATTGGTTTAATTTACAGTATGAAACGCTTGACTGCTCGATCGTTTTGGCATTGGCCAACGCTGTCGAACCTGCGACTAATTCTGATTGCGTTTGTGGGCGCAATCGCTGTTGAAATGGTCCTGAACCTAGTGAATCAAAGCGTCTTTCATCAGTCTCAGACAGCGAATAACGCTACCATTAAAGTGTTACTTTCCAGCGATCACTGGATCTTTTATTTATTGATGTTTTCGGGAGTTTTTCTGTCTCCCATCGCTGAAGAATTACTGTTTCGAGGTTATTTAATGAATGGGTTCTTTAAACCTGAGAGCTTCTGGCTGCCAGTCCTGGTGAGCGGTGTGTTATTCTCTTTAGCTCATGCTAGTACGACCATCGTCAGTTATCTGATTTACATGACGTTGGGGTGCTTCTTAGCGTATACGTATCGTCGAACTGGCAACTTAGGGACTTCGATTGGCTTGCACATGCTTAATAATTTGATTGCGATGATCGGTATGGCGGCCATGGTACATTAGAGCGTGGTCATTTCATCAGTTAAACGTAAAAAAGGCGTTACCCCAGTGTTTAGATTGGGATAACGCCTTTTTCGCGTTAATTAGGTTACGGTTCATGAATTAAATCTTTAGTACTAATGTCATCGAGTTCGCCCATTACCTGTTGAATTTGAGTTAATAATTGCTGATAATCAACGCCATCAAATGAGATTAAGTCAATGCAGTCATTGACTCGGGCATAAACTTCGTCACGTTTATCCAACGCATAATCAGTCACAGACACGTTGACTTGACGTTCGTCTTGTTCACTGCGTTTGCGAGCGATCCAACCCTGTTTTTCTAAGCGTTTGAGCAGGGGGGTCAACGTCCCACTATCAAGGTTCAAGTGACTGCCCAGTTCTCGAACGGTCATTGGAGAGGTTTCCCAAAGTGCTAATAGGGTAATGTATTGCGGGTAAGTTAAGTGAAATGGTTTTAAAGCATCCTGATAAAAATGATTGAATTTTTTGCTGGCGCTATAGAAGGCGAAACAAAGTTGATCGTCTAATCGACGCGGCGTGGTATTTGACATGAATGAACCTTCTTTCCGTTTGCTGCACGGATTAATCGTGTGCAACTAAATTGCTTCGTTGTTGCCATTTTATCGTGTTGGACCTAATTTGTCTATAAAGTCGAGGTGATTATTATTGTATTTATGATATTAATCGATATCGTTTCCTAAAGGTAAGCTGACCCGCTGTTGAATTAGTTGAACCACAGCCACCACCATGATGAGTTTGATGAGGGCTGGGATGGCAAACGGGAGAAAGCCAGTTAAAAAGGCGCTGGTTAAACTCAGTTGATTGCTGATAGTAAGCCAGAGACTGCCCAAAATCAGTTGTACAAAGGATCCAAATAAGTTGGCGATAAGCAATGTCGTCGTGTTTTTCTGGCGGTTTTGTAACCACCATGCGGTGAGACTGACGTAAGCGAAGAAACCCCAAAGATAGCCGGCAGTAGGACCGAATAGTGCGGCCAGACTCGTTGAGCTACCCGCAAAGACTGGCAGGCCAATCAAACCAAGTAACAGGTATAAAAAGATGGCTTTTTGGCCGGTTCGAATCGTCAGCAGTGACGCAATAATGCCCACTGCAAGGGTTTGACCAGTTAAGGGAATGGGACCAAGAGGAATCGTTAGTTTCGAGCAGACCACCAGAATAGCCGCAAACTGACTGGCTAGGATCCAGCTGAGCAAAGAATGATTTGAATGCATGATTGACCTCCAACTAGGTTAGGTTATGTTAAAAATTATAACATGAGCTGGATATAGTCAAGTATTTAAATCCGATTTCGCCATGAAATGATGTCAATGCTTGCTATCTTCGGTATAATGAAGCATTGAGGGGGCGGTAAGATGTTCATGTCAACGGGTGGCTTTAATCAGGCCCACATCATTAAAGGCGTCATTGCAGTGACGGTTTCCACCATGCTCACGTCGGAAAAGCCGGATGAGTTTTCCAAATTTGATGGTCTATTTGATCAAGCAAAACAAAAATTATTTGAACAAGCAAAGAAGAAGCAGGGCGATGGTATCGTGGATGTTTCTTTTAACACTGAAGTTGTGCGGATGAGTGTTGCGCCTAAGTTTTTAGTGGTGCATGGCTACGGCACAGTTATTTCACTACCAAAGAAAAAAGTAAGTGCTGAAAAGACAGATCAAGAAAAATAAAATGACGGTATAACCAGCCAGTGGCGACTCTGATTCAATGGAGAAGCGACTGGCTGGTTTTTTCGATACTCTAATTTAGTCTAAATATACCATAATTCAGATTTCAACCATTTTACACAAACAAACACGCATTCCGGCCAAGTGCACCGAAATACGCGTTGTTTGTTGTGTTAAACTCTGGCATCTACCTTGAGGCTATGACGTCTGCCACGTAAGCACCAAAAGCGCTGGTACTTAGTACAGTTGCTTGATTATCTGTCGCAAAGTCAGCAGTCACATGCTGACTGGCAATCGCTGCTTTAATGGCTTCGCGAATCAATGTCGCTACTTCCGGCCAGCCAAGGTAGTCAAACATCATTGCGCCGGATAAGATGAGCGAAGTGGGGTTCATTTTATTTTGACCGGCGAATTGCGGTGCGGTTCCGTGCGTGGCTTCAAACAGCGCGTGACCAGTCTGATAGTTCAGATTACCACCGGGTGCAATGCCAATACCGCCGACTTGAGCAGCTAATGCATCAGAAATATAATCGCCGTTTAAGTTCATGGTTGCCACAACTTCAAAGTTTTCGGGGTGCAGTAAGGTTTGCTGGAAGAAGTTATCGGTAATCACATCGTTGATAATCAATTTCTGCGCTGATTTCGCCGTTTCTAAGGCAGAATCTGCCGCTGCTTTCCCTTGGGCGTCTCTTAACCGGTCATATTCTGCCATAGTGAACACTTGTCTACTGTACTCAGCCTCAGCAAAGTCGTACCCCCATTTTTTGAAACTGCCTTCAGTTTTTTTCATAATATTACCCTTATGAACAAGGGTAAGTGTGTGGCGGTCATGGCTTAAAGCGTAGTTTATTGCCGCTCGAATGAGACGAATCGAGCCCTCTTTAGAAACGGGCTTAATGCCGAAAGCAGCAGTGTCTGGAAAACGTACCTTGGCTAGTTGATCATAGTGGCCTAAGAGTTGTTTTAACTCTGCTGCTTCAGCGGTATCAACGTCAGCTTCAATACCAGCATAGATATCTTCGGTATTTTCTCGGAAAACGTCGATGTTGACGCGTTCCGGATGTAAGACTGGGGAAGGGGTTCCTGGATAATACGTGACGGGGCGGAAGCAAGCGTACAAATCCAATTTTTGTCGCAGGGTCACGTTGATTGAGCGGTGGCCTTCCCCGATAGGCGTCGTTAGGGGACCCTTAATACCAACTAAGTAATGGTTTAAGGCGGTCAGTGTTTCATCTGGCAGCCATTGACCAGTTTGTTGATAGGCAGTTTCGCCGGCTAGAAGTGGCAGCCAGTTGACCTGACGTTTGCCAGCATAAGCGCTGTTAACAGCAGCATCGAAAACTTGCTGAGCGGCTTGCCAAATTTCGGGACCAATACCATCACCCTTGATGAACGGAATGGTGGGATGATCAGGTGTGACTAACTGACCATTTTTTAGAGTAATAGGTGTTTCTGGCATATAACTGATCCTGCTACTGATAACTTATAAAAAGTTATAGATTATTCTTGCTTCTTCCTATCCTGTCGCGCATGAAACTCGCTAATACAGTTGATATGATAGTCCACAAGCGTTAATTCCCGGCTAGCCACCGGTACATGCTTTGAAACCTGTGTTAGTAGGCTAGTTCAAAGTTTTCAGTATCCCTGATATTCAGGGCCGCATTAATATCACGGTCTTCGGTATAATCACAGTTTTGACATTCATACACTCGGTCTTGCAGTTTCAGACCAACTTTTTTATAGCCACATTGATGGCATAACTTAGAAGTTGGTTCAAACCGGTCAGTTAAGTGTACCGGAATGCCTAATTGCTGACATTTAGAAATTAGTTTGATTCTAAAGTTATAAAATCCTTGGTAACTAACTGCTTTAGCTAAATGCCGATTTTTCATCATACCCTTAACATTCAAGTCTTCTAAGGCTATCCACTGCGGTTTGGTTCTCACCACAGTAGCGATAATCTTATTTTGATAATCCGACTGAATGTTAGTCAATCGTTGATACAAGCGTTGCACCTTCCGCTGAGTTTTAGCTAGATTTAAATCAGTAGCAGATTTCCCTTCTTTCTGTCTTCTAGCTTTCAGTGCAAGATACTGACGGGACAACTTCCTTTGCAGGCGTCTAACGCGTTTTCTGATTCGCCTTATCCGACTACTTTTATTCTGATTGTGATACAAAGTGCCATCGTTTAAAATGGCAAACTCTTTTAAACCAAGGTCAATGCCGATAGGCTCGCCGGTCAGTTCTAGCTTTGGTAATTCAGCCTGTCCCACTAAACAAGTCAGGTAATAACGACCAGCTTTGAATTTGATTCGGCCTTGTTTGATAACGAAGTGCTCTGAGTCTGTCGGAATGTAGCCAAACTCTTTTAAACGAACCCAGCCAAGCTTCGGTAGCTTGATTCGGTGACGCTGACAGGCAATGATTTGCGTTTTACTGTTTTTAACAAAGTAGTAACTGCCTTGACCCCGTTTAAACGAGCGCCAATGTGGGAAACCGCTCAGCTTCTTAAAAAAACGTTTCATAGCCATATCAGCATCAATAAAGGCCTGTTTAATGGATTTGGCATATAAATCCTTGATCCATAGATCATCAGGGTTAGCTTCTAGATATTCGTGGTTAAACCACTTACTAAAGGCGTAAGCGTTTAAGTAGCAATAACCCATTTCGTAGCGTTGTTGATTGATATCCAAAAACAAATTATAGGCCCAACGACTGCCACCAATATGGCAATCAATCTGCCAGGCTTGCTTTTCAGTCGGCTTAATTTCGACTTTATAAGTGAGTAACATCAATTGTTCCGCCCTATGGAATTTAATCACCAAGGTAAGGTGTCCCTCATATTATACGGGATGGATTTAGCTCAAAAAGCCTTTTAATGAAATTCATATAAATCACTACATATAAGCTATCAGCTAATACGGAAGGTTTAACTTCTAGCTTTAACCCTGTAATATCTCCACCAGATTTGTAAGAATACGGAATAGTATAGAAGCACCCCTTTGCAAAGATTGATATCCTTTTACAGTAAAACAGTTACTGTTCATTTCTCCTTTTGACTAACTAAGTGCGACTAAGAATACCGCCAGGGTAACGAATGAACAAACGATACTCCAGAATTGGGTTGAGGCCAGTTCGGCTTCGTTAACTTTAAATTGAATAGCGAGACTGGTAGGCATGGTAGCCGTTGGAATGGCCAGCGTCAAGACCACGATCCGTTGCAATTCCGAAGGTGCGTTGAGTAATAGCATCAAGCCCCAGATGACGATGGGAAAAAGAATGTTCTTCGAAAAGACGGTGGCAATGATGGTATGGTTAACCAAGATTTTACGGGTGAACAGAATGATCCCAGTTGCGAAGATGGCTAAACCACCGGCACCTTTGCCCAGCAGTTCAAACGAGCCGGCCAGTTCTTCGGGCATCTGCCAGCCTAACAGTGCTAGGATAAAACCAAGGAGAGCTGCGGCAACCAGTGGCTTACGTAACGTGCTGATGACCCGAGATCCTAGAGATTCTCCTTGACTGAGAGCGCCAAAGACTACTGGTAGCAGGATAATATTAATAATCAGGGTACATACGCCAATGGTGATGGCGCTCAACGAGTTACCGAAAATTAAGGGTAAGATGGCCGATCCGATGAACGGAACAGAAGGATCTGCCACTGACATTGCTCTAAGTGATGCAATATGTAGGTCAGTGTGCAGTAAGTATCGGTTGATGACCAAAAAAATCAGGTAACAGCAAACGATACTGACTAACAGCCAGGAAGCTAACGGAATATCTTTAATGATAATTTTTCGTGGTGTACTCCAAATGCCAGAAAAAACGCTAAGTGGCAACATAAAGTTCATGACCAGGCGAACCAGCATACTGCTGTCTTTGTCATTAAAATAATGACGTGCAGCTGCGAAGTAACCTAAAGCCATGGTGACGATGATAGGGAGTAAAGCAAATAGAAGTGTCTGTAGCACGTGATCATCTCCTCGAGTTATTAAAATTAAATTATAAAACTTTCTAATTTAATTACAAGATGATGATTAAATATACAATATCCTAATGAAATTTTAATCAAACGAATAAGATGCCATTTTCGCTGATACAACAGGGTTGATTGAGAATTAAAAAATTTTTGACTCACCAGAAAAAATTTTTAATTCTTTTTCCGAATTGATCGAAGTCCGGCAAACGTTTACAATGCAACGTTTGTTGGACTTCGACATTTGAGTGGCAAGTCAATTTTTAAGGTTGGGTACGCATGAATATACGTTCACAAAGTTCGGGGAAAGTTTATCGTGAATTTTCAAGATTAGAATGAGGGGTGTGCGATGTTTAAATTTAAGATTTTAGATTGAATTTATTTACATCAAATCAGGTTCGTCTTAGTAGAACTAGAGACCATAAAGTTTAGCTTTCGAGATGTTGCGGTACAAAGTGTTTGGCAGTGAAATGAACTGTTTAGGCTTTATTGCCCAAAAAGCATGCATGGAAAAGTAATAATCTGCACAAGGGCGCTTCTTGGCCTTGTTTTTTTACAAAACGTCAATTTGAACGGCCTGCAAGAAAATGTGAAAAGTATGCATAAAATGACTTTACAAAACGACCCACAATAGTGTATGATTATTCCTGTTGTGATGCCCCGGTGGCGGAACTGGCAGACGCGCAGCGTTCAGGTCGCTGTTTGGGCAACCAAGTACAGGTTCGAATCCTGCTCGGGGCATTTTGGTACAATCGAGTTACAGTCAAAAGATACAAATTTCGTTAAGTTTATATTTAACGAAATTTGTATCTTTTTTTGCCGTAAATTTCATATTTTGATGCTTTCATCATTAATGTCAAGAGACGTCCTTAAAAGAAGTTAACCGTTAAGTTAAGTAAATCTTAACTTATTGAAGATAGATGGATGTTTGCGCTTACATAACCAGTGTGATTAAGTTCTAAATTTTCCTCTAAAATGTTCTAATGATACCTACCTTGACGGAGCTGTTTTGCGTAAGTACAATGTGAAAGTTGTTGTTTGAGCTAACATCAGGGACATGTTATGCGGATATGACGAAATAATCAGCGATTTGCGAGAATATCGTCGAGGGAGTTTTTTAAATGAATATACTTAGTGGATTTGTAGTTTTGTATCCGATGATCGTATCACTTGTTTGGATCATGGGTGCAATCTTTTTTAGTGTTCAACAGCGTCAAATTCCTTTGAAAAAGCGTGGAAAAGGGGAACCGGAACAACTGGTATCGGTGTTAATTCCAGCACATAACGAGGAAGAAACGTTACACGAAGTTGTTGAATCAGTGGCACGATTAACTTATCAAAAAATTGAACTGATTTTGATCGATGATGGCAGTGTCGATCAAACGTTAAACGTGATGTATGAGTTACAGAAACAGTATCAGTCTCAGTTTCCAATTAAAGTGGTACCCATTATTAAAAACGGTGGTAAAGCCAATGCGTTGAATGTTGGCTTAGATAGCGCTGATGGGGAATACTTACTTTGCTTGGATTCTGATTCTTACATTGACCAAGATGCTTTGAAGCACATGATGTTTGAATTTTATAATGATCCTAATGTGGGTGCCGTTGCCGGTCGTCCAGTGGTTCGTAATCGAACAACTTTATTAGGTCGCCTGCAGTTGCTGGAATATATCGGCATCATTGACATTATTAAGCGGGGACAATCCTTTATTACCGGCCATATCACCACGGTTTCAGGTGTGATTGTGGTTTATCGTAAGAAAGCTATCAAACAGGTTCATCGCTGGACCGTTGAAGCATTAACCGAAGATATCGATATGACCTGGAAACTTTATTCGCATCATTGGCGAGTGGCTTATTGTCCGCAAGCCGTCTCATGGATCCTGGTTCCGGAGCATATGAATGCTTTGATCCGTCAACGACGGCGCTGGGCTCGTGGTGGCTTAGAAGTTTTAATTCGCAACCGGCAATTAATTTTTACGGGCAAACTTGCCGAACAATGGTTGTTGATCGATATGGTGATCAGTAATTTATGGGCGTTAAGCTGTTTCTTCATGATCGTTCTGTATTTCCTGACCATGATCTTTTCTCACGCCTTGATTTTAGACGGTGGGGTCTTATTTGTTCTGACACTGATTAGTATCGTGCAGTTCATCATTGGCTTTACCAGTTCTCAGCGTCAGGGCTACATTGACTGGCAAGATTTATTGTTGCTGCCAATGTACTTTGTCTTCTACTGGGTGGTTAACTTGATCAGCTGTATTACCGCCCTTGGTTCCTTCTTCCTTGATCCAAAACGAAAAGGGACCTGGGCCAGTCCAGATCGGGGGGTCTAAAATGGATAAAGATAAATTAGTGATTCGTAAAAAAACGTCCCTCTGGTCACGATTTCGGCGAATGATCCTGCTTATTTTATTGTGGGTTGTCGCTATTTACGTCTTAGTCATTAATCTCTGCTTTATTTTTGGGATTTATTCGGATGGCTTAGTCGTGAATTATTCACTGTTCAACCTGTCATTTCATTTGTATAAACTGTTAGGCAACCTGATTTTGGTGATTGGCGGTCTGAGCATCCTGTACAGTATCATTCACATTCGGAATCTCAAACGAAAGGTGGCAGCAAATGACAAAGACAATGCGTAAATGGATATTAGGATTGATCATCGTCGTTTTCATTGGCTTGATTGCCGTCAACGTTCGTAAGAGTACTAAATTTGAACTGGGAACTCGGGAAAACTACGCCTTAGCTAGCAGTGATACCAAAATTAAAAATGGCATTATGGTGTTTTGCTATCATCGAATCCTGAATGATAATGACACCATGGTTAAAAGCGTGGAATCATTAACGCCGAATAATCAACTCCACGTTTATAACGTGAATGTATCCGAATTTAAAAAGCAGATGCAGTTTTTGCATCAGCACCATATTAAAGTGATTTCCACTGCCCAAATGATCAGTATGTTGAAGAATAATCAGCCAGTTCATGGGAAGTATGTCGTTTTGACTTTCGATGACATTGATCGGACCATGGCCGAAAATGCTGCGCCCATCATGAAACATTATGATTATCCGTTTACGGCTTCGATTATTACCGGCTCAACCGGAGAATATATCGGTGGCGAACAGTTAGCCACTTGGTCTCAGATTATGAAATTATACCGGTCTGAAAGCACCAAAATGGAGCTGGGTGTTCATACCAATAATATGCATTACCTAGTTAAGGGGACGCCAGCGTTTAACTTGAAGCGCAATTATCCGAAATTTGTTCGCGATTATGCAATCAGTCAAAAAGTCATGAAGCAAAAGACGGGGCAAACGACACCGATTTTCACTTATCCATATGGTAGCGGGACGCCGTTGGTTCAAAATTACCTCGTTCATCAACCGAAATTGCAGGTGATTTACACGTTAAATAATGGGATTGTGACGAATGAAAACGATCTTAAATTAGCACCGCGGATGATCATCACCAAGAATAGTTGGCCAAGTATTGCTCGTTGGCTGGCATGATAGCATAGTTGAAATCAAGGAACTGCTTTTGAGCGGTTTCTTTTTATTTATATCAAGAAAAATGCTTGCATTAATCAACCAGTTATGACATGATAAGCTTACAAGCTAGGGGTGCTCTAATAGAGCTGAGATGGCAAACGCCAGACCCTTTGAACCTGAGAGTTAACACTCACGTAGGAAAGCTGATTGAACGTGTGCAAAACTCCCGAAGTCTAGCTTCGGGAGTTTTTTAGTTGGTTTCATCCAGGTTCGTGGCTGAGTTGAACCATGAAGGGATTTGAAGCAATGACGGCATTACAGCAACAGTTACAACAGGCAATCGATGACCAGCAGTCAAGTCTACTCACTATTTTGCGTGAGTTAGTCGCTTTCCAAACGGTGTCACCACCGGCTAGGAATACAGTGGCAATTCAAAATTACGTGAAACAGCAACTCACACAAGCTGGATTTACCGTTAAGCAACAGTCATTCTATGAGCAAGATGCGTTAGTTTCGGGGCAACTAAGTGGAAGTGCGGGCAGTAATCATCATAGTCTTCTATTAAATGGGCACGTGGATGTGGCCGCACTGACGGATCTGGATCACTGGCAGACGGCCCCGTTCCAACTCGTACAGCGGGGCGATGAATTATATGGTCGCGGTGTTAGTGATATGAAAGGGGCAATGGCTTGTTTCTTGTACCTCTTTCGATTATTAAAACAACTAGATATTCATCTTCCGGGTGATTTGCGATTTCAGTCAGTGGTTGGTGAAGAAGCCGGTGAAGCAGGGACCAAAACTTTGCTGGAACAGGGTGAAACAGCCGACTTCGCAGTGGTTGGCGATACCAGCAATATGGCTTTTCAAGGACAGGGCGGTGTGGTAACTGGCTGGATCACTCTTAAAAGTCCGCACACGTATCATGACGGCAACCGGGTGAATATGCTGCGAGCTGGCGGTGGTTTGAAGGCTGCCAGCATGGTTGAAAAGATGCCGGTAGTCATTGAGGCACTTCAGAAGTTGGAACATTACTGGGCAGTGACCAAGTCGTATCCGGGTTTCCCGGCAGGAACCAATACGATTAATCCGGCCTATATTGAAGGCGGCATTCATCCAGCCTTTGTTGCCAACGAATGTCGATTATGGATCACCGTTCATTTTTACCCTGATGAAACTATTGACCAAGTTACCCACGAGATCGAAGCTGCCGTAACTACCGCAGCTAAAGCGGACCCCTGGTTAAAGGATACTTTACCGACATTCAGTTGGGGCGGTGATTCGATGCTAGTGGATAAGGGAGAAATTTTTCCACCGTTAGCGATTGACGCCTCACAACCAGCCGTTCAGCTGCTGAAGCAAAGTCATGAGCAGCAACTAGGAGTGGTCCCTGATATCAATATGTCAACGTCAGTCTCGGATGGTGGCTGGTTTGACTTTTACCACATTCCTGCGGTGACGTATGGGCCAGGACAAATGATGCAGGCACATAGCGATAATGAGATGGTGCAACTATCACAACTGATTGATTACACCAAAGTAATGGCTGATTTCATCGTCACGTGGTGTTCACGACCAAAAGCTTGAAAGGATGACAACAATGAAAAAACAATTTCATCTGCAAGATATTATTTTAATCACCATGATTGCTCTGATTTTCGGTGCTATCTTTGTGGGGACGGATTACTTGTACAACGTGCTCTCCATGGCTGTGGGTCCGTTTGCTAACGAAATCTTATTTGGCCTTTGGATCATGGCGGGACCGCTAGCTATTTACTTAACCCGGATTCCCGGAGCAGCGATTGTTGGTGAAGTGTTGGGCGCTGCGGCTGAGGTTATTTTTGGCGGGACTTTTGGTATTGCAGCGTTGCTTTCCGGCATCGTACAGGGTGTGGGGTCTGAGATTGGTTTTGCCGCTTGGCGCTATAAAAACTGGAGCTGGGCAAGTCTGTTGACCTCTTCTGTGACCACCACCATCGTTGCGTTCACCTACGAAGTCTTTAAACTAGGCTACACTAACTATTCAATCGGCATGATTGTCGCCTTGTTTACCGTTCGGCTGCTCTCGGTGATTTTCTTTGGAACGGTGTTAGTTCACAGTGTGTTTACGTTACTGGATCGTGCTCATGCATTGCGTCATCTAGGACCGGAAAAATAACAGGTGCAATGACTTGCTTCAAACCTCCAAATTGCGTATTTTATGGGCGTAGTCGTGTCGAAGTCACAAACTTTGGAGGCTTAAAATGATTAAAATCGAGGATTCAATTGCTCGTCTGGCTTGGAATACGGAACATCATTTTCTACACATTCAGGCTCAGCATGAGTTTATGCGCGCTTGGGCAATTCAGTTTGAGTTGGGTTATACGGATTTGCGTGTGATTCAGATGGCATTGCAGCTGTCAGAACCAGCGCAACCAGAATTATTGTCACAACTAACGGCAGCCTATCAGCAAGTGTATCAATACGAGTACGCCTTTGTTGCGGGTGGCCTCGATGGGTTTAACCAGCAATTCGGCAATCAAATTGCGGATTACGAACGAGCAGAAAAACAGTTGCTCAATATTTTAGACCAGATCAAGTTGTTTTCAGATTAAGTGTCTACCAAAAAGCCCGTTTAGTTTTTGACTGAACGGGCTTTTTGGTGTCCTAATGATGCATGAGTTCACAATCATGTGGTAACATGGTTAAAACACCATGATGACACATCAAGGGGGCCCATCAGGTGGATGGGTAATTTTAAGTAGGGGGAGTGGCAGTACATGGTTCACAAACTTTGGCATCAGTTTCCGAGGGTCGAAGAACGGCTAGAGGCGCTTCAACCGTACTTAGTGGAAGCAGTAAAGCTGCCAAATCAACCGATTCAACACCAAATATTAGCTTTGCTGCAGTCTGGTGGGAAACTATTAAGGCCCGGTTTCTTTTACCTTTTTAGTGAGTTTGGTCAGCAAAACGATGAGGATGTGTTGCGGGCGGGCGCGGCTGCGTTAGAACTACTGCACGTGGCGACGCTGATCCATGATGATGTCATCGACCAATCACCGTTGCGCCGTGGTGTCACAACAATACATACGCTTTACGGTTCTCGAAACGCCATTTACGCTGGGGACTACCTCTTTACGGTTTACTTTAAAGAAGTTTTGAAGACGACCCATGACATGGCTGAACTGCAGCTAAACATTACAAGCATGCGCAATATTCTGATTGGTGAACTTGAACAAATGAAGCTTAATTATAAGCGTAACGTCACGGAAGCAGATTATTTTCGTGAAATCACCGGTAAAACGGCTCAGCTATTTTGGTTAAGCTGTCGGCAGGGTGCGGTACTGAGTCGTAGTGATGATCAGGTCGTTAACTTAGCGGGTGAAATCGGTATGACGATCGGCAAGGCCTACCAAATCTTAGATGATATTTTGGATTATGATGGTCAATCACAGAAGACTAAAAAACCGGTATTAGAGGATTTGAAAGCCGGGGTTTATTCACTGCCGTTAATTTTAGCTATGGCGGATGCAAAAAGCGCCTTTAAGCCTTACCTGATTAAAAAACAGCGGATGACGGTGGCTGATTTGCGGACCGTTCAGCAGTTAGTCACTGAAAATAAGGGTGTGGAAAAAGCACGGCAGGAAGCTGCTGAACTGACACAAAAGGCACTAAAACTCATTGACCAGCTACCTGAACACCAAGTCAAGGCGGATTTAAAAACGCTTACGGCCATGTTATTAAGGCGAGATGAATAGATTCACTGGTGACTGTTTGGATGATGAGGGTGTTAAGTGCTGTTTTTAGTTGGTCCATTCGAGCAGGTGAACACTGCGGGATATCACTATTTTTCGCGCGAAATGCGTCTTATTGGGGCATAATTATGGTATGATTTAAGGCAGAAGAGTGAATGATCAAGGTGCCGATAGGCTTGGTACTGCAAGAAAAACAGGGCACTTTGTCTGATCATGAGGAGGTAACACGTATGTCTGAAGAAGTTGAAAAACAATTTACGCCAGTCGAAAACAAAGTGATGACAGCGTTGGAAGATGTCATTGACCCCGAATTAGGGATTGATATGGTTAATTTGGGCCTGATCTATGATATTAAAGTTGATGATAAGGGTAGCTGTGTGATTACGATGACCTTGACTACGATGGGGTGTCCACTGGGTAATTTATTAGCAGATTCAATTACTGAAGCGGTTACCTCAGTTGATGGTGTTGAAACCTGTGATATTAATCTGGTTTGGGAACCGGCATGGAGCATTGATCGGATGAGCCGGTTTGCAAAAGTGGCGTTAGGAATTCACGGTTAGTCAATAAGAATAGGGTTGATTTCAATGGATATCGCAAAATTTGTTCAGCGACGCAAATCGCTGCATATTTCTCAGGTCAGGATGTGCGAGGGCATCTGTACGCAATCAACACTGAGTAAGTTTGAATGTGGCGGCCATGTACCTTCACTGAAAATCTTATCGAAACTTTGCGCCAGGATCGGCCTCACCATCGATGACTTGAACGAATCAAATAAAGTTAGTGTTAATCAGCTCAAAGAAAGCTTAGACTCACTTGAGCGGGAACTGGTGATGGAAAATTACCAGAAGGTTTTAAAGGGTCTTTCAGTTATTGAAGAAAAGCAATTAGACTCAATGTTGTTAAAGATGCAGTTCTATTATTTGCGGGGGCTGATGGGTGCGTTGATCAATCAGCCACCTGAAGAAGTTTTGTATGATTTTTCGCAAATTTTAAACGATTTAGATGAGTCACACGAAACCATCTTTACGCAGTTGGTCTATGTGGGATCCGGTGTGATGTATAGTCGGTTGCAACAAGCAGATCGCGCGAACTTCTACTTTAAAAAGGTCCATTCGTTTATTCGCAACGTGTTAAAAGACGAACAGCTGTACTTTAATCGGGTGGGTGATAACTACTTGCGGTTGCTGACCATGGTTTTCTTCACGGCTAGCTATTACAATTCCGTGGGCCAGTTGAAAGCGAGTCAAAAGTTGGTTGATAAGGGTGTGGAGATGTGTTCGGAGCACCACGTCACTTATTTCCTACCTAGACTTAAGTTTTTGGCTGCGAAGAATGCCATTGAAGAAAAGCAGGATCAAGCAGTCATTGACCGTTTGATTAACGAAGTGTTGGCTTTTGCGCGGATCAACGATAACCAAGTGATTGAGGTTAAAGTCGCTGCTTTGAACACCCGGTATGAAAAGGGTGAATCTTTGGCGGATTTAACTCCATAAATAAAACGCATGTTACAGCAACTATGCTGCAGCATGCGTTTTAGTATAATCACTTGCGAATCCACAAGAACAAGACTATTCTCAATTTAAATCGAATTTGGAGGAAAAGAAAATGGAATTAACGCCTACTGATTATAATATTTTAGATGCAATTGCCTCAGGGAAAGTGGAACCTGGCACCAGTCCGAGACACTTTGTGGACTACTGCGATAATGTGATCGGTGGCAATCCGCAACCACTGATTGATGCGGGGTATATTGACGCGGATCCCTATATCAATGGCCTAACTGAGAAGGGAAAGCAGGCACTTGCCAATCGACAAAAATAGCATTGATTTTGGCAGTTATGAAAACGCTAAGCGGGCCATTTTAATCCAGCTTCAGCAATGGTATTGGCGAATTAGCGGTGTTGAAGAAGCGGTGCGCAAACAGCATGATTTTGACGCGGTGATTCAAGTCAATCATCAGCTGCGACAGGCTATTCGAGATAGCTATCAGGCCAATCAAAAGCTTTCCAGACGTGAGCCAATGGCCGCTCAACGGTTGCATCGACGGTATTTGCAGGTGCTGTTAGATCTATCGAGTCAAATTGTGTCTATCCCATCAAAATCCATGGCGTATTATGATTTGATTGGGTTTAAGGATCATCTATTACAAGCGATTAACTATATTGACGGTAAATCACCGAAAAAGGGGAATGATTGAGATGCAGTTGCTGATCGGCGATGTTGCAGAATTACGGATCCGAGCACGAAAGGCAGAAATTAAACTGTTTTTTGACAGTATTGGGTATCAGCTTTCGGCTAGCGGAGAGGAGCTGCTTTCGCTTAAGAGCGAGTATGCACAACTTAGCGTTAAGCCACCAGTGACTTTCGTGCGCTATGATCAGGATCATTTTCTGAGTGTTCGGTCAGATGGGAAAGATATGTCGTTGCCGTATGCGAAGAAACTGGGGAAGTAGTTGGGCCAAAGCCATTATCAGGCTCCAGCAGGCAGAGAGCTGCATGCAACTATAAAATGGCAAGATTCCAAAGTTCGGGAGCTTCCAACGCTTCACAATTTTTTCGGCACCTATGCCTTATCGGGCTCCAGTGAGCAGAGAGCTGCATGTAACAACAAAATGGCAGAACCCCCAAGACCAGGGACTTCCGCCATTTTGTTGTTACACTTCGCTCTCTAAGCGCTCACTTCCGCACCTAGATTGCACCTAGAATTTTTTCGACACCTTATACGGTTTTGAATTCCCCAACTCATTATCATGGGAAATTTCGTTATCTGACAGGAAAATGTCAAACTGCTTTTCGCTTTCCATACCCTTGACAACCAGGACGTGACCAGCCTGAACGTGATTCTGGCGATAGATCTGGGCACTTCTTACTGCTTCATCGTAGTCGTGGAAGTTGGCAATTGAATCACCGGGGTTAAAAAATATGAGATTATCCATTAAAATCACTCCATTCCTGATTCACTTCTATTATACCGCAAACGCTTTCAGGAGACGAGTTTAAAGAAAACGTTATAAGACGCGATGTTTCCTAGTATTACAGCGGTTTTTTTGATAAAATGAACATTGTTTTTGAATTACGTCTTGCTACATCTTTTAGTGATCGTTCAAGTCGTGAGATCGGCGTCTCTATTGCGTCGCATGAAACGGTAAATAAATGCTAAAAAGGGGATTACAACATGTGTGGATTTGTTGGTTATGTTAACCAAACAGATGTGCCTAGCGATACGATCGTGAAGATGGCCAACCGTATTCGTCATCGTGGACCTGATGATGAAGCTTACTTTAATGATGATAAGGTCTCGATGGGCTTCCGTCGTTTATCAATTATTGACCTTGCGCATGGTAAGCAACCCATGTATAACCAGGATCAAACTAAAGTTTTGACTTTTAACGGCGAAATTTATAACTACCAAGATATTCGTCAAGATTTGCAGAAGTTAGGTTACGAATTCCGGACAGACGTTGACTCAGAAGTTCTGATTCACGGCTACGATGCCTGGGGTCCAGATTTGCTTCAGCATTTGCGCGGGATGTTTGCGTTTGTCATTTACGATTCTAAAACCGGTGAAGTCTTTGGCGCCCGTGATCACTTTGGCATCAAACCATTGTACTATTACGACGACGGCAAGACTTTCCTCTGGGCTTCAGAAATCAAAGCATTCTTGGAGCACCCAAACTTTAAAAAAGAACTTAATGAAGACTTACTAGCCATTCATTTGAGTTTCGAATTTATTCCTTCTAAGGATACGATGTTTAAAAACGTCTTTAAGTTAATGCCTGGCCATTACTTTATTCATAAAGCTGATGGTCACACTGAAACTCACGAATACTATAAGTTTAATTACGATAATATCGATGAGAACCAAACAATCGAAGAGGATGCTAAGAAGATCCGTAAGATCGTTGATAATTCCGTTGATGCTCACATGATTGCTGACGTTGAAGTCGGTAGTTTCTTATCAAGTGGGATCGATTCTAGCTACGTGCTCAACGAAGCTGCTAAGCTTAAGCCAATTCAATCCTTCTCCCTGGGATTCAATAACTCTAAGTACAGTGAACTAAGTTGGTCAACTGAATTTGCTAAAGAAATCCACCAGGATAACACACCATTGACCATGACTGGCGACGACTACTTCGACATCTTACCAACCATTATGTACTACATGGATGAACCGTTATCTAACCCTTCAGCGATGCAGTTATATTACCTGTCAAAGGGAACTCGCGAACACGTGAAGGTTGCTTTGTCTGGTGAAGGTGCCGATGAATTCTTCGGCGGTTACAACACTTACCTGGAAGCAAAGCCGTTTGAACGTTACCAAAAGGCTGTACCACGCTTTGTTCGTAAAGGCTTGGCTAAAGCGGTGGTTAACTTACCAAGATTCCACGGTCGTCGGTTCTTAGTTCGTGGTGCCCAACCACTAAGTGAACGTTACTATCGTGTGAACTACGTCTTCGATTACCATGATCGGGAACGAATCTTGAAAAACCCTAATTTAAACCGTGATGCCGGTGAATACACTAAGCACATCTTTGATGATGTTAAAGACAAAGATGAAATGACTCAAATGCAGTATTTTGACATCAACACTTGGTTACCATACGATATTTTGCATAAGGCTGATCGGATGAGTATGTGCAACTCTCTGGAAGTTCGGACACCTTTAGTTGACAAGGAAGTTGCTAAGTTTGCGGCTACCATGCCAATCAAGACGCGGATTCGCGGTACTGAAACCAAGGTTTCTCTGCGGACAGCTGCGTTGGCTGAATTACCAGAACGAGTAGCCAAGAAGGAAAAGATGGGCTTCCCATCTCCAATCGCTACCTGGATCAAGCAAGATAAGTATCGTAAGCGGATCGAAGAAGCCTTTACTTCAGACGTTGCTAAGAAGTTCTTTAACACGGATGCTTTACTTGAGATTCTTCAAGAACATATCAACGGGAAGTCATCCATGCAAAAGATCTTTACTATCTACACTTTTATTCTTTGGTATGAAGTTTACTTCCCAGAGGATACGTCAGCAGATACCATTAGCAAGGTTCGTCGTACGGATATCGATAAGATTCCGGTCGCTAACTAAACTGCATTTTTCCATATGAAACCGGCTGAAATGTCGGTTTCTTTTTGGATAGAATGGTGAAATAATAGAATTTAAGCCTCACTTAATTGGAGATGAAGACCGTGTCACTTGATATCACCCAAGTGGTGACTTTATTAGATGAACATGATTTATTAAAAACGGTCACAATGACTGATTCGCAGCAGCAGTTTCAGCACGTGAACTATAATTCACAAACGGTTAAGCCCGATACGTTGTTCTTTTGTAAGGGGAATTTTAAACCTGCTTATTTACAAGGGGCTAAAGAAGCTGGCGCCACGGCTTACGTTTCGGAGACCCCTTACGATGAGGGCCAAGGATTGACTAGCATTATCGTGACTGATATTCAAAAGGCCATGTCATTACTAGGTGCTGCGTTTTATGGCTATCCTCAAAATGACCTCTTTATCATTGCTTTTACAGGGACTAAGGGAAAAACCACCTCGGCTTACTTTACTTATGGTATTGAACAGGCACATACTCATGATCGAGTAGCGCTGTTTTCAACCATTGATCGGATCGTGGGTAATGCTCCCGAGGACCGGTTTAAGTCGGATTTGACAACTCCTGAATCGCTGGATCTGTTCCATGATATGCGACATGCCGTGGATAATGGCATGACACACTTAGTCATGGAAGTGTCCTCGCAAGCGTACAAGAAGAACCGGGTGTACGGATTAAAGTACAACGTTGGGATTTTTCTCAACATTTCACCGGATCACATTGGTGAAAATGAACATCCAACTTTCGCGGACTACTTGCACTGCAAGGAACAGCTGCTGGTTAATGCTGAAACCTGCATTATCAATGCGGAAACGATGCATTTAGCGGACGTGTACTACGCTGCTAAAGCCACAACACAACCGGAAAACATTTACTTGTACGCACGAGAAGGTGCCAAACTGGAAATGCCGCTGGACCTTGACGTGACTTTCAAGAATACCAGTGAAACGCTACATCAAAGCAATTTTCAAGTGACTGCGGTATCCGAAAAAGCAAAGCAACTGGCCGTTGATGGCAGTTATGAATTACACGTTCCTGGCGACTTTAACGAGAGCAATGCTGCTAGTTCAATCATCGCCAGTGCGCTGTCCGGTGCCAGTTACGATAACGCTAAGACGGCATTAACGGATGTTCACGTTCCTGGACGGATGGAAATGGTGACCAGCAAAAATCACGGTACGATTTATATTGACTATGCCCATAACTACGGGAGCTTGAAGGCACTGCTGAGCTTTTTGAAGGTTCAAACTGGCGCTGGCCGAGTTATCGTTGTCATTGGGAGTACCGGAAATAAGGGTGTTTCCCGTCGCGAAGGCTTTGGTAAAGCACTGAGTGAAGAGGCTGACGTGGCGATTTTGACCACGGATGATCCCGCTTATGAAGACCCAAAGAAAATTGCTGAAGAAATCGACGCTCATATCGATCATCAGCGGGTTAAAGTGCAGTACGTTATGGACCGCAAAACCGCCATTGAAACGGCGATTAACATGAGCACGCAAGATGATATTGTGGTGCTTGCTGGTAAGGGTGAAGATGCCTTCCAGAAGGTGAATGGTGTGAACACCCCATACCCAACCGATGTCACAATTGCTAAAAACGCTGTGGAGGAACTTCAATAATGCAAGAAACACCAAAATTTACCCCAGTTTTATTGGGAAGCGACTTTAATGTATACGGCATGGCACGTTCGTTTTATGAACTCTACCATCAACCAGTGAAGGCTATCGCGTCTATTCAACTAGCCCCAACCCGATTTACTAAAATTGTTGATCTAGAACTAATTCCCGGCTTCTCTGAGGATCCGGTCTGGATCGACTCAATGCGTAAAATTAAAGAACGTTATCGTGACCATCAAGAGCCAGTCATCTTAATTGGCTGTGGAGATGGTTACGCAGAGTTGATTGCCAAACATAAAGATGAGTTATCCGACGTGTTTGTTTGCCCATACATCGACTATGATTTATTGAAGCAATTAAACAATAAGGAACGTTTCTACAAGATTTGTGACAAATACAATTTGCCATATCCTAAGACGCGGACGATTTCCAAGGAAGAGCATGACAGTCAGACAGTTGTTGAACAGCCCTTTGACTATCCAGTTGCCTTGAAGCCAACTAATAGTGTGGAATGGCTGGACGTGCATTTTGAAGGCCGGAAAAAAGCTTTCCGCATTCAATCTCGCGCAGAGTTCGATAAGGTATTGGATGCGGCTTATGCCAACGGTTATAAGTCAGACTTTATTCTTCAAGACTTCATTCCTGGTGACGACAGCAACATGCGGGTACTGAATGCATACGTGGATCAGCACCACCACGTTAAGATGATGTGCCTAGGCCACCCGTTGTTGGAAGATCCAGCACCATCGGCCATTGGTAACTATGTGGCCATTTTACCGGAATATAACGAAGCCATTTATAAAACCATCAAGGATTTCTTGGAGAAAATTGAGTTTACCGGTTACGCCAACTTTGATATGAAGTATGATGTACGTGATGATACATTCAAATTATTCGAAATCAATCTCCGACAGGGACGTAGTAGTTTCTTCGTGACGCTCAACGGTTATAATTTGGCCGATTGGGTGGTTAAAGATTACGTTAAACAGGATCTGGTTGATCAACCAACTGTTTACGGTAATCAGGACGAAAGTAAGCATGCGCTTTGGCTGGGAGTCCCAGCCAAAGTCTTCAAAAAATATGCCCGTGAGAATGCCGATAAGGATCGCGCACTGGAACTGATCAGAGCCGGCCGTTATGGGACTACTTACCAGTATTCACACGATATGAACTTGAAGCGTTGGGCATTGATTCAGTGGATGGATCATAATTACTCGAAGAATTTTGACCGCTATTTTGCTGAAAACAAAGGGTGATTTTATGGAACACTTTTTTACGATCATCGGTGGTATGGGAACGGAAGCCACTGAAACTTACATTCATCAGTTAAACGAACGGACGCCGGCTAATCAAGATCAGGATTATCTCAACTATATTCTGGTCAATCATGCCACGGTGCCTGACCGTACCAGCTACATTAAGGACCATAGTAAGCCAAACCCGGCGATTCCACTGGTGAACGACATTAAGTTGCAAAGTCAGTTAAAGCCCGATTTCTTTGCCTTACCATGCAACACGGCGCATTACTTTTACGATGAGATGCAGGCAGCTACCGATATTCCAATTCTGCATATGCCTCGCGAAGCAGTTAAGGAGATCGGTAAGAAGTATCCTGACGCGCGTCGAATCGGTTTAATTGCCACCGAGGGGACGATTTATGACCATATCTATGATCATGAGATTATGGATGCGGGCTACGAATTTTTAGCTCCTAGTCAATCTGTTCAAGACCAGACCAACAAGCTGATCTACGACTGTATTAAAGATAATAACGTTGTGGACCGTCAGCTGTATCATGGGTTAGTCCAACAAATGTTTGATGAAACCCACTGTGACGCGTTGGTTCTGGGCTGCACCGAGCTTTCTTTGGCGCAGGACCGTGAACCAGTGACGGATAAGCCAATGATTGATAGCCAGTCAATCTTGGTTGATCGGTCGTTGGAGTTGGCGTTGAAAGCACAAAAGGGATAGTAAATAAAAAGATTAGCTAGAACTTCTAATACTGAAGACTAGCTAATCTTTTTTATCTTCTATGCTGCAAAAAAATAGTCTGAAAGTTGTTATAATATTCTTAAGCAAGAAAGGACTGACCGCAATGGCCGATACAATAGTTACCTCATTACGCTTTAAAAAAGACCAATACGATAAAGTTAAAGCACAGGCTGATTTTAATGGTGTTTCAGTAACGACCTACATGCGTCAAGCTGTCTTAGAACATGCTGAAGATGAAACCGATTATCAGGACGCGGCTGTTAATCTAAAAGCTAGCCATGGTAAAACTGTCGGTCGTGCCGAGGTTATGGCCTGTCTGGAAATGAAGCCATGACCGCATATCACTGGAGTTTTGACCAATATGCTGAAAAACAATTTTCCAAATTAGATTCTCAAATCCAGCGCCGCTTAGTCTGTTGGTTAAGACAGTCACATCGAGGGTTATGATAACCCTCAGGCGTGGGGCAAAGCCTTAGAAGGAAATTTAGAAACTTTTTGGTGTTACCGAGTTGGGAGTTATCGAATCATTGCTGACATTGATGATGATGGGCATTGTATTGGTCGTAAAGACTGCTAAACGCAATGATATCTATAAATAATCAAAAAGCGGTCATCCAATTAAGGATGGCCACTTTTTTAACTTATTAAATTTCTATTGATGGCTTTTAACCGCCACCGCACCGCTGACACGATGAAAATGATCAGGGCTCCCAACAATTTCGGCCGTACATGGTCGTAATCGATTAAATAGAATGTAGTGTCGTGACAATGCCTACCGCTGCCGTTATTAAAATTGCAATGGTGACGACAATACTCCAAGCAATGGAAAGGTCATGTTCCTGTTTGCGGCCAAAAGCAACTTCAATTAGTACAATGACGCTGACAGCTAACAAGCCTTTTGTTGAAACCAACAGTGGGGCGTGGTTGAAGGTTCTAATCATTAACACGACAGTTGCACACGCCATAATGAGATAAACCAGGCGGTCAATAATGAGCCACTGGGCAATCTTTTTCTCAGATGTTCGGTTTAAACCGATAATGGTTACTGGGATAAGTAATATTAAACTGATGAAGTAAATGGTCAGCCACATACAAGTCACATCCTAGAATAAAATATATTGCATATTGGTAGTAGTTATCGTTAATTATTGTTATCTTAAGTCTACCACGAAGGCGTTATGAAACTCATTTTCAATTTGAAAATCTTAAGGAAGATTAAGTTTACGGAAAGTTTCAGTATTATGAAAATAAGCCTTGTATTCACTGGCTAAATTTGTTATCATCTTTTTCATCATGCGAAGTGGAGGGAGACAACCCAATGGCAGAACATCAAGTTGGCGACTATGTAAAGGGTAAAAAATTTGGCTCTTTTGAACATGACTTTGAAGGGGAAATCGAGAAAATTTATGAAAACTCGGTATTAATTCACATTTTAAGTTATAACAAGAGTGATCGTATTTTGGTTGGTGAACTTAACAACCGCGCTATTGTGCGTAAAGAAGACGCTGAACCGGCAAAAGCAAAAGCCGAATAATGAAAATAACGGTAAACTATTTCAGAAAAGCTGATTTTTATGCAATTTCATGCTGACAGATTAAGCTGAATATGATAATATAGTTACTGTTATGCGGGTGTAGTTTAGTGGTAAAATCCAAGCTTCCCAAGCTTGAGTCGCGGGTCCGATTCCCGTCACCCGCTTAAGAGAACAACGCGGTGCAGAGCTGATCCGAAAGGGTTGGCTCTTTTTTATCAGTTGGGTTATTTGAGCGAATTAGAATGGATTTAAAACGGTACGGACAACATTACGGGCAGCATCAACCAAGATAAACAAGGTTAGTGAGTAAATACTACGAAAAAATTTTATAAATTAGTAAATTAGAGTTATGTGCTGTTCACATGATAAATCGTTTTAAAAAGTCGAATTCCAAGTATTTAACGGATTTTAATCAACAAGTTACAAAAATACCACGGCTCATGTTATAACTGAGTCGTGGTAACAGTAGAACGATACCTATAGACTATCGTTAAACAACTAAAGAACCGTCGTTAACTGTCCAAGGCTATTCTGGGCGGTTTTTTAGTATCGTTAGAAATTTCCAAATAGTGCAGCACTAAATTTTGTATGGGAAAATAAACAATAATCATTGAATCTGATACGTTCTGAATTAATATATCACTTTCGTCTACATGAAAATGATAGGCATTACGAATATGAAGGTTACGATTGTAACGAAGCCTTCTAGGCCCTGCTGAAATTTTGTTGTAGCTGGATGCAACGCAGATTTTCGGATGGCCTGATATTGCCGTTGATACTGATCATCTTGATTAATCGGTAGAAAATTATGAATAATTCTCACTATACGTCGGTGATTTATCCATTTAAGAACAAGGATCAAGATTATACCGGTGAGTATAAGTGGACCTGTGAGTGCAAAATCATTGCGGATGCCTTGGCTTAGATGAATTATCCATCCTTGAGTTACGGCTACGGCAGTAGTGGTGTAAAGATACAGCAAGTATTCTACGATTCTTAAATGCTGATACTTTGAGTAAGGTTTAATCAAAGCACGAGTTAAATTGAATAAGCTGGAAAATTGAGTTGTTACTGGGAAATCGATTTTATTCATCCTCATCATCCTCAGAGTCCATTTCAACATCTTGCCCCAGTCAACTTCGGGAGTGTCAACCGACCCGTACTTTTTTGCTTGATTATCAATGGTATTCCACCAATCTGATGAATTATCATACTGATCCTCAGCATTGACTTCAGCAATCATTTCGTCTAAATCGACTGCTTTGTCATTCTTTCGTGAGTCTGACAAGCGAGCAATTTCCTTCATATTCTTTTTATATTGCTTTTTCCGCTGTCGTTTATTTGCCATTTCAGTCATCGCTTTCTAGGTCAGCCATCAATTCATCAATCGAATCATATGTTTTTAATGTTGAATGTGACGATTTCGCATCATGAATCGCTTCGTTTACAGCTTGTTGTGTACGCCAATTGAGAATACCTTCATTTTCAACCTGCTCATCAAGCCATCGGTCAGCTTCTTCCTGTGTTTTAAGATCTTTAGGGCGTCGGTCCCAAATCTGACGAACTATTTTGTTAGCCCACTTGTTATAATTCTTTTTCCGTTGCCGTTTATTTGGCATCTTATACACCTCATATCACAATTTATCCCAATCAAGATCATCAATATTTTCAAAATCAGCATCGGTAGAATTTTGTTCAAGCTCTTCAATTTTAGCCAGTTCCGTTGGCGTCAAAAGGTGTTCAAGAAAATTAGAATCTAGTTTTCTTAACAACTGTGCTGACACACCGATTAAAGACTGAACGTGTTTTAACTGATCCATGGTCAAATAGGTTTCACGTTTCAACACCTTATTCATTTCCTCGTGATTCATGTGCAGCATATCTGCCAACCAATCAGCACTTAGATGCCGATAAGCTAGCGTTTCTTTAATGGTGTCGGTGGCAGAAGTCACGGAATAATTTCGGATTTTGTTTTGCCGGTTTAATGCCATGGTATCAGTTCCTTTCGGGGAATTTAATAGCATTGGCAATCTTAACTAGAATATGTGAATGCTGATGTTGCCAACACATCTTTCAAGAATATTATAGCAAGATTGAGGAAAAACTTGTCGGAATAGCCTTGCTTTTGCTAATTTATTTACTGCTTTACCTCGCAGTAAAACTAGTGCATTTCTATCAGACTTCGAACCGAAGCTAAACGATTATTGGCATGGTTGCTTAAACTGTCCAATTTATAAGCGCTTTTGGTTAAATTAAAAAGTGATAGAAAATATACTAACATTAGGGACGTAAGTTTTTTCAAACAAAAAATCACGTGAAAACATTGATATACCGCAAACTTTATGTCATGATGACGATATAAATTTTGTGATGAAATGAGGCGAAACTATGAAAGCGCTATCACTTAGGCCAGACTATGCTTTGGACGTGCTTGTAGGTGATAAAACCATCGAGTATCGCAGTTGGCCGACGAAGTATCGCGGTGACTTGTTAATCTGTGCCACGGCCTATAAGATACCTGGAACCATCCCAGGCCACGCCATTGTGGTGGTACGACTTAAGGACGTTAATAAGTTGGATGATCATCAGTATGCATGGCAGCTTGACCGGCTGCGTACCATTGAACCGTTTCCAGTAAAGGGACAGCAGCGACTATTCAACGTCGATGATTCATTAATCAAATATCATCCCGAAGTTGATGATGAAAACAATCCCAGTGATGAGGTAGTTGACGCGTTCGTTGACAAGTATCTTGTGCCATTGATGTATGATTAAACGGATTGGTAAATTGAACACTATAATCACGACCAAGTAAAATAGCACTCCATCACAAGGGGTGCTATTTTACTCTTGGTTGATCCATAAAAAACGTCTATCCATTACGAATAGGCGCTTTTTGTATAACCTTTCAAGATTGCGGTTGAGCCGGCCAACTACATCTTATTCATCTTCCATATCCTCTAACCACGGATTCTCCCGGTCTGGCTTCCAGTAATAGCTGGTGACTTCGGCATCGTATTCAGCGGCCACTTGATTAGCAATCTTACGGCTCTTAATAATGCGGGCCTGTTCAATATCTTCGGTGAATTGGCCGTCACGATTCAGGTATTGGTCATTTTTGAAAATTAAATTAATCATGCGATCGAACTCCTTTATTAGCGAAAAGCTTTAGTCCATTTTACCACCCAAACGCCCTACGTACTTTCCCTCACCAACAACGACGCCTCCAACACCTCATGCCGTTCCGGTGCGTTCTTACGGGCAATCTTTTCCTGCAGAATCTCGCAGGCCTCGTGACCAATTTCGTAGGCGGGTTGCTTAATGGTGGTGAGCTTGGGGGAGACCACCGTTGCTAAGAAGGTATTATCAAACCCCACGACTGAAAGGTCATCGGGGACCTTGCGACCTAAATGGCGAGCCGTCTCCAAGGCGGCGATGGCAAAAATATCTGAGGTTGCGAAAATGGCATCGATTTCGGCTCGAGTTCGGAGCAAGTCGGTGACTTTAGAGAGTGCCAGGTTATAGCGGATACTGTTGATGTGCAGGATCAAGTCCGCATCAAAGGGTAATTGCGCGCGACGTAATGCTTGTTTATAGCCGGCTTCTCGTTGGCGAGCGTACTTGTGATTCGTGGTGGCGTTGATCAGCGCAATGTGGCGGCGCCCAATTCTTGTGAGGTAATCGGTGGCCTTTTGTGCCGCAATGTCGTCATCAATGCCAACGTAGGACATCTCGGTCCCTTCCAGATATTCAGAGCACATCACTAGTGGAATCTCGTGGTTGAGTTGGTAGGCGGTTTGATTATCAGGGAGAGCGGCTAGGGCGATGACGCCACAGTAGTTCGCGTCCTTCAGCATATTCAGGTAGTAATCAATATCAGTGTCAATTTCCTTGACTACCAGCAGAGCAACGTTGAGGTCATGAGCGGTAGCAGCGTTTCGGATCCCCTCTAATACCGATGAGTTGAAGGGATTAGATAGATTCGGAATCAAAACGGCGACGGTGGTGCTCTTTGCTGGCTGACGGGTGTTAGTGGTGTGATAGCCCAATTCCGCTACCAACGCATCGATTGTTCGCTGTGCCACTGGGCTGACGTTGCCACGATGGTTGATTGCCCGCGAGACCGTGGCGATTGAATAACCGGAGGCTGTAGCGATGTCTGATAATGAGGCTAGCTTTCGTTTACGACTCATCGAGATCCCTTCTTTCTCATTTGTCACTCATTATAGCACGGATTTTCTTAAAAACGAGTGATATATAACGTCATACTGTAAATATTACAGTATATTTTGCAAAAATTACGTTGACTATCACGTGTAATAATCGTATTCTTTGCTTGTAAGCGATTACACATTGTTTTAGAAGGAGGTCACGGCATGGATGTTGCGGTCATTGGGACTGGCTTCATTGGTAAGCAACACATCGAGGCGATTCGGCGGGTTCCGGGGGCGCGCTTGGTTGCGGTGTGTGAGCCTAATGAAGCAGTTGCCAAACAGCTCAGTCAAGCAATGGAGATCCCCCGGTACTACACAACAGTTGAGGACATGTTGGCACAGGAGCCAAACTTGCAAGTCGTTCACAACTGCACACCGAGTAGTTTCCACTTTGCTATCAATCAGCAACTGATTTCGGCTGGTGTGAACGTCTACTGTGAAAAGCCGTTTACCAGCAACGCTGAACAGTCGGCGATTTTAGTACAACAACTGGCAGAAAGCGGACTCAAAGGAGGCGTTAACTTCAATTACCGGCATAATCTGATGGTGGAAGAGATGCGCGAACTGGTTGCTGATGGTTCGATTGGGCGACCTTGGTTCGTCAATACCGAATACCTGCAGGACTGGTTATTGAAACAAACTGACTACGATTGGCGGGTGGACGCCGAGATTGGCGGGCCAACCCGTGCAATTGCCGACATTGGTTCTCACTGTTTTGATACGTTGCAGTACATTCTGGGCCAGCACATCGTCAGTGTAGAGGTTAAACGACTCCAGGAATATGCGACTCGCTTTCGGGATGGCCAGGAAGTGCCGGTGTCAAATGAAGATGCCGCTATCATCTTCGTGACCTTTGAAGACGGCCTATCCGGCTTGATTCGGGTGTCACAGGTGACCGCCGGCAAAAAGAATGACCTTCACGTTCTGGTTGAAGGTCAAAAACAGGCGCTGGAATGGTATCAGGAACGACCAGATCGCTTGTGGATCGGTCACCGAGATCAGGGCAACGAAGAACTATACGCTGCCAGTCAGTATTTACATGGTCAAGCCGCAGTAGATGCGGAACTCCCAAACGGCCACGCGGTGGGGTGGAAGGACGCCTTTACTGCTGGTATCCAGGCCTTTTATGATGACGTGAACGGCAAGCCTAGTGCCGGTTACGTTGATTTTTCAGAAGCAGATTACTTAATGCGGCTGGTTGACGCTTGTGTCGTCAGCGATGCCCAACAAAAACCAATTCAACTTCAGGGGTGAATAGAAATGAAAAAAGGATTACTCGTTAAGATACTTGGTGTTACCGCACTTGCAGCCACGATGATCGGTCTGGCCGGGTGTAGCAGTTCGTCATCAGAGAAAAAATCCAGTGACTCATCAACCACTACTAGTAGCAAGACCCTCGCCGTCGTAATTCCTAGTTCCGACCACGGGTGGGAAGCTGGCGTGAACTACTACGCACAACAGGAAGTTAAGAAATTAGGACTGAAAAAGTATAAAATTGTTACTTCATCTTCCGTTAACGAACAGGCTTCACAAATCGACGATATGATCTCCCAAAAAGTGGGTGCTATCGTCCTCCAGCCACAAACTGACGAAGTGTCCGTTGCGGCGAAGAAGATTGTCAATGCCAAGATTCCACTGGTTGTCTTTGACCGGAAAGTGGATGCCAAGTACACCGGCTACGTGGCGGGTTCCAACCCTCAAATTGGGCAATTATCAGCTAAAAAAATTGGTGACGAATTGAACGGAAAGGGGACCGTTGCAGTCTTAAACGTGCCTAGTTCTGGTTCTGTGAGTGCTGAACGGACTGCCGGTTTTAAGAAAGTCATGAAAGCCAGCTACCCAGACATTAAGTTGGTTAATATGACGGCTGACGACTTTACGCAGGAAAAGGGCTTGAAGGCGGCAACTGATATGCTGCAATCTAACAAGCAAGTTGATGGTATCTTCTCAATCGATGATGAATCGTCAATTGGGATCTTACAAGCCGTGAAGGATGCTAAACGTACTGACATCAAGATCATCTCTGGTGCCGGTGGGGACCAAGCCTACTTCAAACAAATTAAAGCGGGTGGTGACATTACTAAGTTTACGGCAACTTACTCACCAGCCATGATTGGCGATGCCATCAAGTTGGCAAACCAAGCGATGAACGGCAAGGACATCAAGAAGGATACCATCATTGCCCCAACCATCGTTACGAAGGATAACGTTTCTAAGTTCTTGGACGCTAAATCGCCATACTAAAGGTCGGTGATACGGATGACTGATGTCGTGAAGATGCGTCAAATTGAAAAAGCCTTTGGGGCCAACGCCGTGCTGAAACGGGTTGATTTTACCTTGGCAACAGGGTCGATTCACGCCTTATTAGGTGAGAACGGGACGGGAAAAACGACCCTGATGAACATTCTCACCGGCGTGTATACCAAGGATCACGGCGACATTGAGATCGATGGCGCACCCGCGACACCGGCCAGCCAGCAACAAATTGCCTTTATCCATCAAGAACTCTCGTTGGTCAATGATTTGAGTGTGTATGAAAACTTGTATTTAGGCCACGAACTCAAGCATTATGGGTTATTACGTCGGCGGGAAATGATTGAGACGGCTCAATCGTTTGTAGATCAGATTGGCATCAAGCTAGACGTGACCACTATGGTAGGTGACCTGAATCCGTCATATAAGCAGATTACCGAAATCGTGCGAGCACTGATGCGTGACGCCAAGGTGATCATTATGGACGAGCCCACCACCTCATTAACGGATGTCGAGATCAATGATGTGTTTAAAATGATGCGCACGTTGCGAGATCAAGGAGTTAGCTTGATTTTTATCTCGCATAAGCTCAATGAAGTTCTGGAAATTTGTGACACCTATACGATTATGAGAGATGGGGTCGTTGTGAGCTCGGGTCCAGTGACGTCAGAACTCACAGAGGTCCAGTTAAGTAATCAGATGGTGGGCAAAGAACTGGCTAATAGTGAAATTTACCAGCCCCGACCGCTGGGAAAGCCAGTTTTGACGTTGAAAGGATTAACGAAGGCGCGTGAATTTCAAAACGTTGATCTTGTGGTTCATGCCGGTGAGATTATTGGCGTGACCGGTTTGCTGGGTGATGGTCGAAGTGAGCTTTTCAGTGCTGTTGTGGGTGCAACCGCCTTTGATGCGGGACAGGTATTGGTCAATGAGCGACCAGTTCGCATCAGGACCACCGCGGATATCAAACGGTACGGTATCGCTTATTTGCCGAAGAACCGCAAAGAAAACGGCATCGTGCCGGATCTTAATATTGAAGAAAACATGGCGTTACCGATACTGGGGCGGCTATCTCGCGGTGGGCTGATCCAGCGTGGCCAGCTCACGGCTACCGTGCAGCGTTACGTGAAGCAGATCAACATTAAAGTGGCGGACGTTAAGGATGTGATTGGCTCGTTATCTGGTGGCAATCAGCAAAAGGTTCTGTTAGCAAAGGCCCTCTGCACGAACCCCAAAGTGGTGATTTTAGATAATCCCACCCAAGGAGTTGACGTGGGCGCCAAAGCCGAGATTTACCATCAAATTATGGATCTTGCTAAAACGGGAATCAGTTTCGTGATCCTCACCAGTGAGATCGGTGAGATTCAACAACTTTGTGACCGCGTCTACGTCATGACTCATGGCGAGATTCGGGCGGAACTTCCCCACAACGCCATTAACGAACGCGACATTATGCTGGTAGCAACTGGCGGACAATTAGATTAGGAAGGTGAGTTTATGACAAATACGCAGGAAACTTCAGCATCTAAACACAAGCATCGCAGTCTGAAGGGATTGATCGCGGACTATAGCGCCATTTTCGCCTTTCTGATCCTGTTCATCGTGGCTGTGCTCCTGAAGGGGTCGATCTTCTTAAGTGTCAGCAACATCATGAACATCTTAATGAATAACTCGATCATCGGAATCATCGCTTTGGGTATGACCTTGGTCATCATTACGGCAGGTATCGACTTGGCCGTTGGTTCTCAGATGGCCGCCACTGGCCTAATTGCCATGACGATTTTAAATGCCACTCAGAGCATCTTTTTAGCCATCGTCGCTGCAGTGTTTGCGGGACTAGTGTTCGGTGCCATCACTGGCGGTCTGATTTCAAAGTTTGGGGTGCCAGCCTTCATTGTGACGTTGGGTACCATGCAGATCTACCGGTCAGTTTCTGAATACTACTTTGATGGTGGTGGGATATTGGCAACCGGTCGATCGGCTAGTGCCTTTACTGCGATTGCCAACACCAAGTTATTTGGTATCATTCCAATGCCGATGATTTACTGGTTTGCGCTTTGCATTCTCATTAGTGTGATTGCGCGACGGACAGCGTTTGGACGTCACGTTTACGCCATTGGTAGTAACGAGCGTGCTAGCTTTCTGTCCACAATTAACGTGAACCGAGTCTTGTTAGCGGTGTACGCGTTATCAGGTGTGCTGGTGGCGCTGGCGTCGATTATTGAGGCATCGCGGTTAGGCAGTATGAACTCGGCGTCTTCCGGAAGTGGCTACGAAATGGATGCCATTGCTGCCGTTGTGATTGGCGGTACCTCCATGGCGGGCGGCCGCGGAACGATTTTGGGAACGGTATTCGGCACCCTGACCCTTGGTATCATTAATAATTTAATGAACCTACTGGGAGTGCCATCGTTTCTGGTGGGCGCCATTAAGGGTATCATCATCATTGGTGCACTGCTGATCCAGCGGTCCGTATCTAAGGAAGAAAGTTAGGTGGGGTCATGATGAAATTAGGGTTGTTAAGTGCCATTTTGGCGGACATGTCGTACGAAGAAGTGATCGACTACGTGGCTGCACGCGGGTTAGGCTGTGTGGAATTGGCAGCTTGGCCCAAGGGTGACGGTGCCCGTCGCTATGCGGGTGTTTCTCACGTTGACGCGGAACGGTTAACACCGGCGCGGGCGGAGGAGATGCGGGCGTATGCGGCTGACCGGCACGTTGAGATTTCAGCGTTGGGATATTACCCCAATCCGCTATCAGCAGACAGTAATATTGCCGAAACTGCGATTACCCATCTTTACCGGGTGATCGACGCTGCTCAGATGATGGGCGTACCGCTAGTCACCACTTTTCTGGGGCGTGACCAGTACCGGACTGTGGCGGAGAATCTCGAATTAGTAGCTGAGGTTTGGCCGCCAATCATCGAGTATGCCAGAGATCGTGGTATTCGAATCGGCATTGAAAATTGTCCGATGCTGTTTACCGATGATGAATGGCCTGGTGGTCAAAACATCATGACTTCACCGGCAGTTTGGCGGCAGGTGTTTGACATCTTGGATTACGATAACTTTGGCGTGAATTATGACCCGTCACACTTCGTCTGGCAGATGTTAGATTATCTCAAACCCATCTATGAGTTTCGGGATAAGTTGTTCTTGGTGCATTTTAAGGACATTAAGTTACTACCCGAACGATTGGCTGAGGTTGGCACCATGGCAACACCACTGTCGTATATGGTTCCCAAGTTACCCGGTTACGGTGACATTGACTGGGGCCGGTTTGTGTCAGCCTTGAGTGATGTTGGCTACGTGGGTAACACCAGCATTGAAATCGAAGACAAAGCGTTTGAGGCGGATGCCACCCAGGTGGATACGGCGATTCGGCATTCGGTGACGTATATGCGGAATTTTGTGTGATGCTTTAGTTTGGGGTAGTGTGTTTCTACAGAGCTGACCTGAGAGGGTCGGCTTTTTTGCTACAACTATGTAAGTAAGGCCTCCCAATATAGTCCTGTATACGTGAAAAAATTGGTCTTACGTTTACGCATTCTAGCCAGTACAATAGAATAAGCTGAAAAAAGCGAAAATTAGTAAGAATTCAAGCGAGGCGAAGGGTTATGAATGAGGGTCAAATGATGAAAGCAGCCTATTTTACACATCCGGGTGGTGTGAATCAAATTCAAGTGGGTCAGCTACCTGTGCCGACAATCGGTCCAATTGATGTTCTGGTGAAGATTCAGGAAGCAGCGGTGGATCGGGTTGATGCTTACGTCCGTTCCGGCACTTTTCAGACACCACTCAAGCCACAGCAAGTGATTGGACGGGACGCAAGGGGAACCGTTGTGAAAGTGGGTAAGGAAGTTCACGCTTTTCACGTTGGTGATCGTGTATGGACGAACAGTATGGGTTATGGTGGCCGGCAAGGAATTACGGCTCAGTTTGCCGCTATTCCAGAAACCCGGCTATTTCCAATGCCGGCAGGTGACCCAAGTAGTTGGTTGGCACTGGTTCATCCTGGTGCGACCGCAGCCATAATTGTGACCCAGCTTCTGAAACTTAAACCTGATCAGACGTTGTTGATTGAAGGCGGCGCTGGTCATGTTGGGCGCCTGCTAATTCAATGCGCAAAAATAGCCGGTCTTCACGTAATCACAACGGCTAATCCACGTGATTTTTCAACACTGACTGCTTTAGGTGTCAAAGTGATCGATTATGCTGCTGGTTGGGAGCAGCATCTGTCCCAACCGGTTGATGCCATCATTGATACCTCAGGACGGGTACCGCTTCAACTTAATCTTGACCAGCTGGCTGTGGGAGGTCAGATTATTCTAATTGCTGCCTCTAAAAATCCAGCAGCCACTTTCAATTTGCCTAAATTTTATATGGCAGAGCAGCAGTTGCGTGGATTTGTCATTAGTCATGCTAGTCTGGCAAGTTTAACGCAGGCGGGCGAATGGTTGATCGCACATGCGGATGTACTGAAGGCACCGGAATTCGAACGATTGCCATTGAGTAAAGCGGCATCTGCGCACGAAATGGTGATGGATCCGCAGGTAAAAGCGCGATTGCTGATTACTTTGCAATGAGAAATTTAGACGTGATATTTTTCCAATGGAAACCTATTGCGTGGGGAAAATTGACTTGAACCCTCAAAGTTGCTTTTAGCTTTGGAAGTGCAGGTCAGTTTTTTGATGTCTTTAGATGTATAAATTTATTAGTATCAACTGACCCATATTTTTTAGCTTGATTATCAATGATATGCCATAGATCTGACGGATAAATATTTTAAGGCGACGTTGCAATTATTGGTTTGCTTGCAATTTACTTCACAAAACACCCACATCTTTCTATTTTCCAGGGATTTTTGCACCCAATTACAAATTACGTTATACTATCAAAAACACAAGTTAAGTTATTTTGGGGTATTAACTTTTGCTAACACACTTTGGAGGAATCAAAAATGAAGGATGTCACAAATATTGATAAAAACGTTGTGCCTACTAGTCAGATTGATGAGGCGACACCAGTTGCACTAGCGACTGCGATTAAGGAAAAGCTGAGTCCTGAGGAGCTGACGGAAGCCAGTAATATGGCGGCTACGATCAGTGAAGACAAACAATCGTCCATCTTGGATTATGGTAAAACCCAGCAAGAAGGGTTGTCGAGCTTTTCGAATACAGTGCTGGTCAAAGTTCAAAATAATGAGTTAGGCGAAATTGGGGATAGTTTACGGAAGTTAGTGACGAGTTTGAACGAAACGAATCCTGATAAATTGAGTCAATCGGATACCTCACTGTTTGCAAAATTATTCTCAAAGGTGAAAGCATCCATTTTTGAAATGACCGCTAAGTATCAAGAAGTTAGCGTTCAGATTGACCGGTCAGCCCAGCAATTAAGTAAGCAAGAGGCCAAACTGCTGCAGGATAATGATTTACTGGACGACATGTACCAGCAGAATCTTAAATTTTATCAATCACTCAACCTACTTATCGTGGGTGCATCGATGAAACACGATGAAATTGCTAAGCAAATTCAGCAACTTCAAAGCACCGCTACTGACCAAATGGCAGCCCAGCAAGTTCAAGATTTAGCTGCCACTCAGGATCGGCTGGAAAAACGGATGATGGATTTGATGTTGACTCGGGCAATTACGATTCAGCAAGCACCACAAATTCGGTTAATTCAAAACAGCAATACGGTACTGGCTGAAAAGATTCAGTCATCGATTACCACCGCCATTCCACTGTGGAAAAATCAGGTGGTGATTGCATTAGCGTTGCTCAATCAAAAAGACGCCTTGGCTGCTCAAAACGCGGTGGCTGAAACCACCAATGATTTACTGAAAAAGAACAGCAAACTATTATCGCAATCCGCAGTTGAGGTGGCCAAAGCCAGCCAACGTGGGGTTGTGGACATTGATACGCTAAAACAGACTCAAGATGATTTGATCAATACAATCACCGAAACCCTGAAGATTCAACAAGAGGGCAGCGTTAAGCGAAAGGCAGTTGAAAGCCAACTCCAAACCATGGAGGCGGATTTAAAAACCAAGTTAGTTGAAACCGTCAAGCAGCAGCCAAAGGCGGAATAGCTATGCAGACCACATTAAAATTCAAACCGCAGTCGATTACCAATGCGTTGATGGAGGCGTGCTGGATCGTTATTGGCATCATGATTTTTGGTACGATTGTGATCAAGTTTGCAGCTCGAAATAGTTACAGTGCCGCCCAGCCGCTATTCATGGTGGGTGCTTTTTGGTTTGCTACGTGCATTCTTTTCGCTGTATTAGCAGTCAGCTACTATCGTTTACGGGACCGAGATTACCAACTGATCGAGATCAATCAAAACCAAACCGGCATTTGGGTGACCCGTTACTATTTTCGGACGGAGCAAGTGTACGTGCCATTTGATTGGCTTAAAATCGTTAAGAATGGTAGCAGCGTACGATTAGACTGGCAACGAGCCCTCCAATTCGACCGGAAAAAGCGGCCACACTTACAAGCACGCAGCGGAATTTCACTGAATCGTGAGTGGTTTGATTCAACCGAACTGAATAACTTTTTAACGACAGTTGATTATTTTAAGAATGGTGCTGTGGGTGCTCAACCGCAGTTGAAAATCGGCAAGCATCCCAGAAAAAAAGCCCGCAAACAGAGATTGCGATTGCAACTATTAGTCATGGGTGCCGTGCTGGTTGTGGGCAATGCTGTCGCCTATGAGTCCACGGGTGTGAAGACGCGTCATGTGTCGGGCAATGATTCGCATCAAAAAGTGGCGTTAAAGAATGATACCACTTATCGCAGCCGGGACCTGGAGTTTAAGGTCCATCATAGTTATGCCGCGGAGACTGACGAGGGTGATCCAGTACTCATTGTGAATCTGAGTGTACAGCCAAGGCATAAGGATGCTAGTTTGTCCGCTGATGCCTTTCAGATTTACCACAAGTGGAGCGATAAAACCGAAGCTGATAGTGATGATTACTCAGAAGCGCGTGATTTTATTGGCACGAAGATTAAAGTTGGCGGGGTGAACAAACCGGTGATGAATATCCTCGATACCAATGGCTGGTACGGTGATGAGTATTCAGAAGGGGTTCGCAAACCATTCAATATTGTGGTTAAGCGACCCAAGTCTGCCAGCTTTGATTTTCTCTATCAAGGTTTCTATTATCAATACAATGTTCCGGCTAAAGACGACGATACGTCGATTGTTTTCCACGTCAAAACTAAGGACTTGGAGGTATTGAAATGAAACGATTAATGATCTTCTTTAGTTTAATCGGCACCTTCATGCTCACTACAGTGACGGCTCAAGCTCAGCGTTCATACCAATTCACTGGTCAGCCACTGACATTAAAGTCTTCAGGGACTCACGTCACCATTACCGGTTATAAATTGTTGAAAAGTCCACATCCAGCCTATGATTCGGCTGACACGAACGAACTAGAACAATATCTCATCGTTCACGCCACTGTTTCATTGACATCTTCCATCGAAGACGAGCATTCTATTGACTCCGATGAATACGAGTTGTTCAGCGGCCCTAATAGTGAGGATATCTTGAGCAAAAGTGATCATATTAGTAAATTGTTAAAGGCGGATCACCATCTGCTCACCATGGATAGTAATGGTATTGACGTTAAAAATGGTCATTCCAGAAAAGTGGATATTGGTTTTACCGTCTATCCAGATAACGAATATATCTTAGATGTTGATATTGGCTTTAGTGGCCATGACAAATACGTACAATTAAATCAAATCAAGTCAAGCAACGGTGTGACAGCCGAGTAGGAGGGGCGAAGATGGAGTTATTACTACAGTATCGAACGCGTTGGATTGGCGCCATGATTACGCTAGCGACCTTTGCCATCCTCTTGATCTTTCATCAGAGTGCCAATAGTGTGATCGGGCTGTATTTGTTGCTGGCCGTGCCACTGCAATTTTGTTTCAGTACCCGCTGGCTATGGGGCGTTGTATTACCAGCAATGATTTTAGCCTTGATGATCATGGTTGTTACGTTTCATACGGTAACGGGCTTTACCGATTTATACACCCTCGCTTATGGGGTAATGCCACTATTGATAGTCATTACGGTGCTGGTGAACGTTGGAATTAACATCTGGCATCGCGTTAAGCTTCGTCAATATGCCAAACAAGTTAATGAGAGTGGCATGACCGAAGCCTTATTCATTAGCGATCAAGAATTAACTAAAAGCGGTTTGGATAATTCTGAGCGGACTTTTTTTAAACGGGAAGTCCGTAATGCCTACCACCAGTTGGAGTATCTGCGCCAGATTCGTCGTGAAGTCATCAAATATATTCCTAGTTATGATAGTGATTTAAGACTTATCGAACGGACATTTCAGGAATTACTCAGTGCACCACGTCAGTTACTGAATATCTCAGAGTTTATGTACAATGATTTACCAGACTACGTAGGATTGGCACAAGGGCTGGTTCGCATCAATAACAATATTGTCACAGGCGAAAATACCCAAGAAGTTATCGAGAAGGCACAAGGTAAACTGAGCAAGCTGTCTGAGAAATTGCAGCAAGATTACGTCATCGTCACTACCCATGAAGTTGACGAATTGAATAGCCGCGCAGAGGAATAGAGTTAGTAACATTAGTGTAGTCAAAAAAACGGCTGAAGACGAAACGAAACCTGGCGATATCTACATTTATCGCATAAGAAAAACGACTTATCGAGAATTTCAATTGGCTTTCTTCGATAAGTCGCTTTTTTATGTCATTCATATGGTGCGCAGTCTCAGTTTTACTTCAACGAAGGGCTGTTCACTGAAATAGTCGCTTCAAGGACGTAGTGGCGAATGTGGTCATGTGCGTAGGCTAAGGCATCGTTAAAGTAGTTGAAGAGTTGATCAACTGTTCCAGTGAGTTCAGTTGCATAATGCATGCTGGTGGGGTTGAGACCTTGTTCTTTAGCCATATCAACGATGGTGCCAATCTCGTCCATGTAGTCGTTATCACCGAAAGCATAGAACGAGTATTTACAATGAACGTCAAAATTTTGAACTTGCTTAGGGTCAACTACGTCAACGATCTCAGCGTTCAAATAACGGTCAGCATCAACGTCACCGGGACAACCCTTGGAAAAAGTAAGTTCAAATACTTCATGGACGTTATCACGGTAAGAAAGTTGCGTTGCTGCCTTGACCACATTGATCACATTTTGTTGGTTACCGCGGTAAGTGGTACTAAATAGGTCGGTCATGGACCAGACTGGTAGTGTTTGTTGATTAAGCTGATTGATTGCAGTTGTAATGATGTCAACAAACTGGTCACTCATTGGATAGATACTGAGTTTGCAGCCAGTAATGTCGATGGAACCGTCTAAGTTACAAAGTGGTGCTGTCATCTGAAATTCCCCCTAAATGTTTGTGTTAATCGTTAAGCTTGATTGACTTTTAGGACGTGGGCACGTTTTAAAAGTCGGTGAATCAACGTCACCAGCCCAACTGAAAAGACGAGGTTTGACACTAGGCGAGTGAGGAATAAAGCGGCTAACATTGGCAATGAGAATTTAATGTAGCCATGGATAAAGAGTGCTGAAGCAAAGGTAATGATGGTTGAAAAGATGGCGGCAACTGTCAGTGACCGTACGTCGAAACGCCGGTACTTGAAACTAGCGAAACCTAGTTCACTACCGACACCTTGGAAAAATCCGGCAACGAGTGCAATAATGCCGAATTGGCCACCCGCAAAACTCTCAACCAGCGCACCAATCATTTCACTTAGAAGTGATGCGCCGGGTAAGCGGACAATCATGTAGGCGATTGGACCGCCCATGCACCAAAGTCCGAAGAGAATCTCACCGACAAATTGGCCTAAGCCAAGCGGTGTTAAAATGGCATAGACTAAGGTGTAGACCCAGTCGGAAACAACAAACATTAGTCCAACAAACAGTGAAACAATGGCGACGGTAATGACATCTCGTAGATGCCAATGTAGTTGACGTTGAATCAGAATCATCTCCCTAAAATTAATAAAACAGCCTACGATTAAAAAATCGGGGGCTGTTAGGGCAATTGAAACTGGTTTAATAACAAGTCTGTCTACAATATCTTGATAGTCAAACGATTAGTTTCAAGAGAACTCCCTTCGCTGGTATTAACCAGATCAGGTTCAGCGGGTGTAATCTCAGCACAGCGGCACCCCGATTCTTAATTGAACTAAGCGTACGAAAAATTTAGTTAGATGTCAAACGAAAATGTTGATGAAGGTGATTGATATTTGGTTGTTCAAAATAAAATGATGTATTTCTAAATGTTTTAAAATATTTTATAGGCATATAAATTAAAATATGATACTATACCCCTATAAGAAAAATGGTTAACGCCATGTTTCAATGGTGAACCGTTTGGCAATGTTTGTAGGCAGACGATAATTGTTTTTTAGGACGATCATGACGGAAAGTGACGCAACTAATTTTTGGGGGAATAAAATATGAATGAACGAACCCGGCAACAAGCTGTGAAGATGGGGAGCAAAGTGCATTATCTTACGTATAAAGTTGGCAAGCGGTGGATAACGGCTAGTATTTCTAGCTTAGCCTTAGCTGGGGTTTTACTAGGGGCAGGGGCAACGCAGGCTGAAGCTAGTACTGGCGATACAGATGTGGCGAACAATCGAACGAGTCAACCGGCGCCTGCAGGGGATATACTAAACCAGCAGGAAGTACCATTGGCTAGCTCTACTGCTGATAGTACAGCTGTTGAGAGTTCTGGAGATAAAATGAAAGCGGATACAGTTCGAGCGACGGAAGCAGTTGAGACATCAACTCCTGAACCGACGACCGATGATGAAGCGCCAGTGGCAGCAACGGGTGAACAAGCTACTTCAACTGATGATAGCGATGTGGGCGACACCAGTGCGGTTGATAACGTGCAGACTTATAACTTGGGGACCGCAAGTGATGATGTGGCGGATGCTACTAAAGCACAGGCGGAACAGAACTACGCGACTACTGGACAGGCACAGATGATTACGCGGATGGCGGCAGACGAGATTTCGGACAAAGGATTAGTAACCATTAATATGGAAACTCCTGATGGTCATATGATCATTAGCATAAAAGACCAAGTCCCTGTAGACCAGACGTTTAGTACCCCAGTAGATAATGTATTAGTTGTGTTCAAGGACGAAATTGCTCTGGTGAAAGAGCAAATGGATGAAAACATTGCGACGGGTAGCGAGGATACTAATGAATGGTTGCCAAAAATTAGCGATGACGCTGCTGGTCGGTATGAGTTTGTGAGTGCCACTGATGACACGACCGGAGTTAAGCTTGACGGTCGAGAACTGCATGCTTATATCAATAGCGCGGGTGTTAGAGACTACGTGTTTACAGTTGTCTATAAAAAAATGCCGGTTACAGTTGATCATGTTTATACTGACGGTAGCGATGCCACTGGAAATACCGGAAAGCCAGCACAAATTATTTTGTCGGTTGATGACCCAGTTGACTCAACGACTATTAATAAAGAGTCTCTCACGGTAACGTTTGATGATGATGATCAAGCCACTGTTACCACGTCAAAAAATGCTGATACCGACGCTGGTCAACATCTTTTGTCAGCGCTGTTAGGAAACGACGGTCTGCAAACGATTAGTAATGCATCCATTCAAGAAAATCTTCGAAGCGTGGGTATTCGGATGGATGGTACTGTTGATGAAGCAAACGAGAATTTAGCGCCAGACATTTCTAAAGTGACATTTGTTTACGATAAAGACGCAACTGCAACAACGACGCCAGTAACTGACCCGAACCAAAAATTAAAGGATCTGTACGATCAAGCCCTGAAACAAGCCCTGAAACAAGTCCTGAAAGATCTCGTTAATGATGCTGCGAAAACGGATGTTAAAACCACTGGTGAGGTAGGGTCTGAAACACCACCGAAAACTCCTCAGGTGAACGTCGGCGTTGCACTCTATGTTCAAAACACTGAAACAGGTGAACTAACGCCGTTCATGTTTACTGACTGGCGTACTGATGAGGATATTCCCATTGCTTATGGGTTGTTTGATGAGGACTCCGCGGTGCCACTAGATATGTCATTTAGTTACGAAGGGGTCAACTACCGCTATGTTGGTTATGAAATTGCGCCTGCTGAGGGAAAGGTTGATGGAACGCAATTGAATCCTAATAACTCAGTTCCGATTAGCACACTGGGTACAGGGGTTGACGACAATGGTAAGACGACTGAAGACGCACCAACGGTCTTGTTGAATGTCGTTTATAAAGTTGTACCGGCGGAAACCACGGCTAATTACGTTTACGACGATGCGGATCAAACTAAAGTCGAACCAACGCAGACGGTGACGACTGATCAGGATAGCGATGTTACGTTACCAACGACGAACCTTGAGAAGATCATACTGACGTCCACTAGCGGTAAAAACGGTGTCCCAACTACGCTGACTTTGAAGTTCAATAGTGACTTTACTGTGACCCATCTGATTTTAAACGACGGCACTAAGGATGAGGTTGTGCTGCCAGCAGCTTACGAAACGTTAGGGTCATTCTTGGCCAATAATGCTGATAGTGACCTCGCACAGGCAACTTTAGATGGGTTAGCTAGTGATGGTATTGATGAAACTGCCACAAGCCCAGATGCCTATCAGGGGTTCAAAGCGAACTTGGCTAAGGCTGGGATTCACATCAACGGCAACGTTGCGATTGTAGATCCTGACATCATTAATCAGCTGAGTGACGTGACCTATGTCTACGCAGCACCCGAAAAGCAAATCGTGACGATTCAGGCAGTTGATGATGTGACTGGTGATGTATTGGAAACTGGTGAGTTAACGGGCTATCCATCATTTACAGCAACTTATAATAGCCAAGTATGGATTGATAAATATACGCCACAGAACTATGTGGTGGCTGCAAACGGAATTCCTGAAGTCATCACGTTTGATGATGACTCAGCGGCAAGCCAGGTTTACCAGTTGCATTTAACTCACCGCATCACTCAGTCAACAGCGCAAACCACTCAGACAGTGACGTTTACGGATGAAGCTGGCAATACGATGGCACCGAGTGTTGAGAAAACGATTCCTTGGAATATCTTCACGGATGATGTGAATGGTAACAAATTGGCAATTGCATTGACCGGTTATGATGCTGTGACAGTGCCGGAGATTAAAAGTTACGAGGCAACGCCAAGCGAGGTTGCGGCCAATTACCCAGGAGCGACTACGGGAGAGTTAACGGACACGACAGTTCATGTAATTTACAAGAAGGTCGTAGTCCACTCAACAGCGCAAACCACTCAGACAGTGACTTTTACGGATGAAGCAGGCAACGCGTTAGCACCGAGTGTTGCCGAAACGATTACTTGGAACGTCTCTAAGGATGAAGCGACTGGTGACCAAGTGGCCACGGCACAGACTAGTTATGGCGCTGTCAAAGTACCGGTGATTAAAGGCTACGAGGCAACGCCAAGTGTAGTTGAAGCCCACTACCAAGCACCTACAACAGGAGAGTTGACGGATACGACTATTAACGTAATTTACAAGAAGGTCGTGACCCACTCAACAGCGCAAACCACCCAGACAGTGACTTTTACGGATGAAGCAGGCAACGCGTTAGCACCGAGTGTTGCTGAAACGATTATCTGGAACATCTCCAAAGATGAAGCGACTGGTGACCAAGTGGCCACGGCACAGACCGGTTATCAAGCTGTTAAAGTACCAGTGATCGATGGCTATGAGGCAACGCTAAAGGTAGTTGCGGCTAACTATCCAGCGGTGACTACGGGAGAGTTGACGGACACAACGATTAAAGTGGTTTACAAGAAAAAGGCTGCTGATGTTGGTGAAACTGGTGGTCCGGCTACACCAGTTAATCCTGATGTGACTCAGCCCACGACGGATACTGAACAGCCGACAGTCGCTGAGCCTGGTGGCGAGACTGAACCTGAAACTGAAGAACCGGAGGCGACTGAACAACCTGCTGATGGCGTAAAAACTGATGGTGATGGTACTGAAACGCCAGAGATCAAGGCTGTCACTTCCAACGGCACGGCTACGGGTACTGGACAAGCCATGGATAAGCAATCTAATGGCAGTCAAACGGTCAAAACGGATGCACAACAATTACCTCAAACGGATGAGCGTGATGGTCAGACCGGTTCTATGATGGGGTTAATGTTGGCCGGTATGTTGAGTTTGCTAGGGCTAGGTGGTCTGCGGAAGAAGCAGGATTAGGCTATTTTAGAATAGATGGAAATAAGGAGTGCTACCTTTGATCTGAGGTGGTGCTCTTTTTTAAGGCATTCAACGTTCTGTGATTGCATTAAATATCTCAGAAAAACGGTATTTTATTGCCACGTCCAAACGCTCATTTATTTTTAATGCTATCTATTTTTCTTAATTATGATCATGAATCAATCAAAATAGACAGTGATATTACTGGCATGAAGCATGTTTAATAAATTAACAATTAATTAGTCGATACTCACTAAATTCTCATCTAACCGTTGACAACCGCTTGGATTTGTATAATAATCAATATCAATTTAACAAATCAAGTAGACGTAAGATGAGTAGAGCTGAACGCTATTTCTAGAGAGCTACCGTTTGATGGAAGGTGGTAGTAGTCTAAGTTCGAATATGGTCTTAATAACAGTCTTCATTGTCGAGCGTACGTTAGATAATGCCGGGTACTCCCGTTACAGAGTTAGGGTATAAGAAGACTTTCTTTTTGTATCTGAAGCGTATGTAATTCAAGAGAATTATGTAAATTGAGGTGGTACCGCGGAAAAGCACTTTCGCCCTTTATCAGAGATTAAATCTGGTGAAGGGCGAAGGTGCTTTTTTGCTTTTCTGTTTACTTGTAAGGAGGAATTGAGATATGGGAAAGAAGCAAGAAAACTATGAGTTGTTGGTGAAACAGGCGAAGAGTCTGCTGGAAGGTGAAACGGATGTTGTCGCCAACATGAGTAATTTAGTCTCTTTGCTTTTTCATGAGATACCAAGCTTAAATGGCACGACCTATTATCGGTTTAAAAATAACGAACTGATTCTTGGACCGTTTCAAGGCAAGCCAGCTTGTATGCACATTGCGGTTGGTAAAGGTGTTTGCGGCACAGTTGCCAAAAATAAGCGGACAGAAATCGTTGATAATGTTCACGAGTTTCCTGGTCACATTGCTTGTGATAGTGCTTCAAAATCAGAGATCGTTGTCCCGGTTTTCAAGGATGATCAATTTTGGGGTGTCCTGGATTTAGATAGTCCAGAATACAGTACTTTCGATGAAACGGATAACGAATATTTAAGCCAAATCGCACCACTGATCTTTAACGAATAATTTCAAGTAATTGAATGGAGAGATGAGAAGAAATGGAATTTACACCTTCACAAAAGGTTAGACAAATACCCAAAAGCTTTTTCGCCGACCTTGATAAAAAAATCGATGCCATCGAAGATCAGGCAACTTTAATCGATCTGGCGAAGGGTAATCCTGACCAGCCAACCCCAGAATTTATTATTGACGAACTAAAAACGGCATCGGAGAAATTGGAAAATCACCGGTACACGCCTTTTGAAGGAAAAACTAATTTTTTAAAGGCCATTTCCAACTACTACCAAAAAAATTATGGGGTTGCTACAGACCCCTTCAAAGCGATTTTGACGTTCAACGGTTCAGCCATTGGTATTTCAGCGATTCCCCAAGTTTTTCTGGATCCTGGTGACTATGTGGTGACGACCGATCCGTGTTATCCAGAATATGATGCTTCTGTTGCGTTAGCTGGCGGCAAGTTGTACCAGCTACCAATCACTGAGGCCAACGACTATTTACCGAATTTGGAGTTGATTCCAGATGAGGTATTACAAAAAACGAAGATATTGTTGCTGAATTATCCTAATAACCCAACCGGGGCTGAAGCTACCAGTCAATTTTTTGAAAAGGTGATTCAATTCTGTAAATTACATCACATCCTAGCTGTTAATGACTTTGCATATGCGGCTCTCAGCTATGACGAAAAACCCGTGAGCATTCTGGAAGCACCTGAAGCTTTGGATTACGCCATCGAGTTGAATACCTTTTCGAAAACCTACAACATGGCTGGTTGGCGTGCTGGTTACGTGCTTGGTAATGAATCAGCGATTGCGGCCATTAAGAAATATCACGACCACGTTTACAGTACGATCTTCGGGGCAGTTCAAGATGCGGCAACCGTTGGTCTTGAATCTGATCAGTCTTCCGTTGAACAACTCAGAACGTTGTATCGACAACGACGCGATACTTTAGTGGGTGGGTTGAAGCAACTCGGTTGGAACGTGGTTGAACCCAAAGGAACCTTTTTCGTTTGGGTGAAAGCTCCAGAAGGATTAGACGGTGAACAGTTTACCGTTCAAATTTTAGAGCAGGCCAACATCGTGGTCGCTCCAGGAATTGGGTTTGGCAGCAACGGTCGTGATTACATTCGGCTGAGTTTGACCCACGATAAGGCGGTATTACAAGAAGTCGTTGAACGGTTAAGCAAAATTAAATATGAATGAATCAAGGTGGAATGAATGACTGAGGAAAACATCATTACGTTCGATCACGTTAGTAAAGAGTTTACGCGAGCGGACAGTAAGGAAAAACTTCAAGTATTAAAGAACATTAATCTGGAAATTCACAAGGGCAGTATTTTCGGCATCATCGGCTATAGCGGTGCTGGGAAATCGACTTTAATTCGGTGTATCAACGGCATTGAATTGCCGGATGCCGGGAAGGTCAACTTTGAAGATATTGAGATCAACCATATGCCCAAGAAGCAGCTGCGAGAAACTCGCAAAGAAATGGGCATGATCTTTCAGCAATTTAATCTGATGCCTTCGCGGACGGTTTTTGAAAATGTTGCCTTGCCAATCAAGTATAGTAAGCAAAGTCAACAGCAGATCAAAGACAAAGTATTGGAACTATTGAAGATCGTTGGCCTGCCTGATAAAGCGGATGCCTTCCCGTCGACACTTTCCGGTGGGCAAAAACAAAGGGTGGCCATTGCGCGGGCCTTAGTCAATGATCCGAAGGTGTTGCTTTGTGACGAAGCCACCAGTGCGCTTGATCCCCAGACCACTGAAGATATCATCCAGCTGCTGAAACGGCTTAATCGCCAGCTGGATATTACCATCGTGGTGGTGACCCATGAGATGCAGGTGATTGAAGAACTGTGTGACGATGTGGCGGTACTGGATAAGGGCAAAATCGTGGAACAAGGCGACGTCTATTCCGTCTTCGTTGACCCCAAGACGCCATTGACCAAAAAGTTTATTGCCACGACTTCCAAACTGAACTTGCCCGATGAGGTCCTCAACAGTAATTTGTTAAAGTTGCATGATAATGATTTGCTGGTAAAAGTAACATACATCAGCAGTAAAGCCATTGAACCGTTGATTTCAGCAATTTCTCGTAAGTTTAACGTTGATGCCAATATTATTGTTGGTGACATCAAGATTTTACGGGGAAAGCCGCTGGGAGGTTTAGTCATCATTTTGAGTGGTAAGCAGTCTGACGTCAGCGGGGCGCTGTCGTACATTAAAGAAAAACAGGTTAGAACCGAGGTGCTGGCGAGTGCTTAGTAAATTATTTCCAAATGTGGCTTTGAATTATAACATTTTTCAAAATTCGATTGTTCAAACGGTTGAAATGCTGATTATTACCGGTATCATTTCCTTTTTAATCAGTTTAATCATTGGCGTATTGCTGGTTGTGACCAAGAAGGATGGCATTGCTAGCAATCCGGTTGTCTGGAACATTTTAGATAAAATCATTAATCTGTTCCGATCAATTCCGTTTATTATTCTGATTGCAGCCTTGATCCCATTGACCCGGATGCTTTCGGGAACGGCTATTGGCGTAAAAGGGACCATTTTTCCGTTGATTGTTGGCATCGTACCATTTTTCTCCAGACAGATTGAGTCAGCGTTGAATGATTTAGATCAAGGACTGATTGAATCAGGACAGGTCATGGGGTTGTCAACGTTTCAAATCATCAAATCCATCTATCTAAAGGAAAGCATCTCCAACATCTCGCGGGTGACCACGATTACGTTTATTTCTTTGATAGGGTTGACTGCCATCGTGGGTGTTGTTGGCGGTGGTGGTATTGGCGATTTCGCAATTCAGTATGGTTTCCAACAAAATGAACAGGATGCAACGTTTGCTTGCATCATCGTTTTACTGATTATCGTGACCATTGTCCAAATTATCGGCACGTTAGTCAGTCGCAAGACGACACATTAAATTGACTTTTAAAAGGGGAAAATGACATGAAGAGATTGATTAGTAAGAAGCTTATTTTAATTTTTAGTTTGTTGTTGGCGTTTGTTTCAGTTGCTGGGGTATTAAGTGGCTGTGGCAAGAGCAGTAATGCGGCTGCTACCAAGACGGTTAAGATTGGTGTGGTTGGCACCACTGACAATTCGATTTGGGCTCAAGTCAACAAAAATCTAAAATCAGAACATATTCGCGTTAAGCTAGTACCATTTACGGATGGCATTCTAGCCAACCAAGCCATGAACAACAAGGAACTCGATCTGGTTGCCTTTCAAAACCGAGCCTTCCTCGAGAACGAAGAGAAAACTAAGCATTACAAGTTTTCTGTGATTGCACAGACGTATTTGACACCAATGAACATTTTCTCTGATAAGATCAAGTCCATTAAAGATTTGAAACAGGGTGACAAGATTTCAATTCCTAATAACGTGACCAATGCCGGCCGGGCACTCAAGGTTTTGGAACAGGCTGGCTTGATCAAGCTTGACCCTAAGGCTGGTGATACGCCATCAACCAGTGATATTACTGAAAATAAGTTGAAGCTGAAAATTGTTCAACAAGATCCTGCTAAAATCATGAATCTATTACCTGACGTTGCAGCCGGAATCACTAATAGTAACTTCGTTAAAGTTGCTAAAAAAGATCCAATCAACGATGCCATTTACAAGGAATCATTTAGTTATTCCAATCCTGCAAACAAGCCATGGATCAACGTCATTGCCGTTCGTTCAAGTGATAAGAATAATGCCACTTATAAGAAGATCGTAAAGGCTTATCAGACTAAATCAGTGACTCAAATTTACAAGGCTAAGTTTAATCACATGTATACACCTGCATTCAAGACGAACAACTAATGCAGACGAGAGGAAGGATAGATTATGTTTTCACAAAGCGGTCCGCAAAGGTACATTTCAGATGTTGATGCGTATGACCAGCTACCATCATTTATTTCTGATTTAAAGGTTACTAAAGTATTGTTTTTACACGGTACCAAGTCACTAAGAGCAGCCAAGCCCTATTTGCCTAACTTTGGTGATCACGTTGAGGTAACGGATGTTTTCTTTAATGGCGAGTGTTCCTACGAAGAAATTCATCGTGTAGCAGCCATTGCGAGAGAGCATCAGGTTCAAATGGTGATTGGACTTGGTGGGGGTAAGGTTTTAGATACGGCCAAGGCGGTGACCACTGGCACACATTTGTATCTGGTATTGATCCCAACGCTAGCCAGTAACTGTGCACCCTGGTCTTCAGTAAGTGTCCACTACAAAGCAAATGGGGAACACCTCGACCATAAAATTTATAAGGAAACCGCTCATTTGTTACTGATTAATCCAAAAGTTATTTTGAATTCACCAGTTAATTATTATGTGGCGGGAATCGCGGATACACTGGCCAAGTTTTATGAATCGGAGCTCATGTTTGAAGCATTAGACGACGATGAATACACGACTGCGCTGAGTATTTCACGACAAATGGCCATTAATTGCAAGGACATCTTACTCAATAACTCTGTTCAGGCGGTTAAGGACATGCAGGCGGGTCGATTAACTCACACGTGGCGAAAAGTGATGGAAACCATTATTGTTACGGCTGGTACTGTCGGTGGCTGGGGCGGTGATTATGCACGCTCCACGGGTGCTCACTCTGTTCATGATGCCTTAACGCTGTTTCCTGAGACGGTTCGCTTATTGCATGGTATTAAAGTGGGTTATGGGATTTTGGTCCAATTGGCCATTGAACACCATTACGATGATATTCGGGATTTGCTACCGTTTTATCATGAACTCAACATCCCGACTAACCTCGAAGATTTAGGCCTGGGTGATATTGACGATGCAGGGATTACCAAGATTGCGGCTGTTTCCGCCGATCCTGAAACAACAATGCATCTGATTCCGTTGGATATTGATACTGATGCCGTTAAGAGCGCAATTTATAAGTTGGAGGAAATCACGGCGCCGGTTAAGTAAGTGGCAATTTGGTTTAAATGAGTCCGTGACATCAGTCTTTTAATTCAAAAACAGATAGCAGAAGATTCTTGCTATCTGTTTTTTTGCCTAATTTTTTCATTAGTTCAGTGATATAATTAGGACAACATATTATGCGTTAAAAATGATGATTAATCTCTTAAAATTGCTAACGTTTAAATTTATTTGAAGGGACTGTGTTCATAATGTTACAAGACATCGCGCCAAAGGTTATGGATAACCAGTATCATCCTGAACGAATGCCTAAAAGGGATGACTTTGTTGTCATCTATTCTGCCAAGAAAGTGCTTTTATCAAAGTCGAAGCAATTACCAACGGTTGAGTTTGCTGATAAAGAGTGGCACTTTGATCGCGATGATTACACTTATCTCCTATCCGTGGACGATGTCTCGTTCTTTCTCATTAGGCGGTCTTCGAGGCCTGTGAATGAAAGCAACGACTATCATTTTGAATCAGTGCAGACGTTAAGAGGATTGCAGCCGCAATGGCTGAGCTTTGCAATCGTAACCGCAGCACACCTCGGTTGGTGGTATAAAGCACACAAATTTTGCGGTGTTTGTGGGCAACCACTAGTTCAAGACAAAGTGGAACGGGCATTAGTGTGCGAATCCTGTGGACAAAAAATCTACCCTGAAATTTTGCCAGGTATTATCTTAGCAATCACTAACGGCAATAAAATTTTGCTGACTAAATTTCGAACGGGTCAGGAGAGATACGTGTTACTTTCCGGCTATGTCGAAATAGGAGAAACACTTGAGGACACCATTAGGCGGGAAGTTTCAGAAGAAGTCGGCCTTTCTGTCCATAATATCAGGTACTATGCTAGTCAGCCTTGGGGATTTTCTCATTCGTTGTTAATGGGCTTCACGGCGGAGCTGGATCAGGATGTACCGATTGAACTCGAAACGGATGAACTTTCTAAAGCCCAGTGGTTTGATCGTGATAAGCTTCCCCATGATGATGAACTTAGCTTAACGTGGCAAATGATTGAGGATTTCAGGCATCATCAATTTTAAAAATGGAATCGAATATCGGGTAGTTGAAACAACTGCTCATCGTAAGCGAACAATTACGGTGAGTGGTTTTTTTTGCTGATAATTTGAATGATTAATAATGGGAATATTTTTTTAAATAACTGCTTATTATATGAAAATATTATATATATTATTTGTTAATTATTATGATTTCACAAGTGAAATAACCAGTTCAAACAATTGAAACGCTTACAAAAAAGTGGTAATAATTGATATTGGTTAGGCATATTTTTAGGCTTGTGAAAAATAAGGGTATGCCATTATTAGATTATTTGGGAGGTTTTTTGATGTCAACTAAGTCATTTCGTTTGAAAGCTACCATTGGTTTATTTGGAATTACCTCGTTGAGTGTGCTACTAGCAGCGTGTGGTTCAAATTCGGCCACGCCGAAGCCGAAACTAGACCGAACGGCTGATTTGTCAGCTAACTATGTTATCACGACGCTGGATATTTCCAAGACACAAGGGTTTGATCAGGCTGGGAACATGTATGATAGCCTTTTCTACATGAATAAGGATCACAAAATTGTGCCAGATTTAGCAACTAAGTCGACCGTGTCGAAAGATGGTAAGACGTATACTTTTAAGTTACGTAAGGACGCTAAATTTAGTAATGGTGATCCGATTACGGCGCAGAGTTTCGTGTATTCGTGGCAACGATCCTTAGCACCAGCAACCAAGTCCATGCATGTGTATCTATTTAACGGAATTGTGAACGCTTCAGCGGTAAACGCTGGCAAGTTACCGGTAAGCAAACTGGGGGTGACGGCGACTGACAAGCACACGTTAACGGTCAAATTGACCCACCCAATTGCCTACTTCAATAAATTAATGACTTATCAGGCTTTTGCGCCACAGGATGAAAAAATTGTGAAGAAGTACGGTTCATCTTATGGCATGTCACCAGAAAAAATGGTTTATTCTGGCCCATATAAGATGACAAATTGGAAGCCACAGAGTAATACGTGGACATTTGTTAAAAATACTAATTATTGGGATAAGAAAGTCGTTAAGATGCATAAAATTAATATGCATTATGAGGAAGACCCCCAAACTAGTCTGAATCTTTATCAATCCAAGAAACTTGATTTTACCATTCTTACGGGTGATCAGGTATCAAACTTTAAGAATAGTAAGCAGTTATTTAAGGGCCCATACTCCTATATGAATTATTTATTCTTTAATCAAGAACCGACTAATCAGACGTTGCGTAAAGCTTTCAGAAACGTAAACATCCGCAAAGCAATTTCGTTGACGTTAGATCGAAAGCAAATTGTTAATGTTTTGATGAACGGTGCGGCCGTTAAACCAACCGGTGTGGTTACAAAGTACCTCGCCTATAACGAAAAGGGGACCGATTTTGCGACATTACAAGATGGTGGTCAAAGTGCCGCTTACAACCCGACACTAGCTAAGCAGTACTGGCAAAAAGGGTTAAAGCAGATTGGTCAGAAGTCGTTGAAGTTTACCTTAACGGCATCAACAGGTGATAGTTCGAAACAATTGGCTGAATATATTCAAGCTAACGCCCAAAAGTATCTACCTGGACTGACAATTAGTATTCAAAGTGTGCCACAGCAGATTGTTTATCAACGGAGCTTGAAAGGACAATTTGACGCATACTTGGGTGGTCGTGGGGCCGACATTTCTGACCCAATTGAGTTCTTAGCACCACTACTGAGTAATAACCCACAAAATTACGCTAAGTGGCATAATGCAACCTACGATAAGTTAGTTAATGATTCAACGACCGGTAATCTTTCAACAGCGGCTCGTTGGAATAAGCAGTTACAGGCCGAGAAGCTCCTTGCAGATCAGCAAGCCTTAACACCACTCTACCAAGACTATAACTACTATCTCAAGCGGTCAACGCTTCACGGAATCACCCATAATTCTACTGGTGCTCAGTGGAACTATAAGTATATGTATAAGACGAAGTAACAGGAAAGTGTGAAGAAACGTGAAAATAACATCAATTGATATTTTTCGTGTGAAGTGGAATCGACAATATGGGGTCTGGCACCCAATCGTGGTACGCATTAATACGGATGCAGGCATTAGCGGTTTTGGCGAAGCTGGGATTTTCTATGGTAGCGGATTTGAGGCGACCATTGGGAGTTTGAAGGACCTCGGTAAACGATTGATTGGTCAAGACCCAACGCGAATTGAAGCCATTTGGCAACAATTTTACCAAGGCACCTTTTGGGGAAAGAGTGGCGGTGCAACTTTTTACGCAGCCGTTAGTGCGTTAGATATCGCACTTTGGGATATTAAGGGCAAGTCACTAAACGTTCCGGTTTATGAACTGCTTGGTGGTGCAACTCGAACACGAATTCGGTCTTATGCCAGTCAACTACAGTTTGGCTGGGAAGGTGAGACCCGGTATCTCATTCAACCAGAGGAGTATGCGGAAACAGCTAAAAGGGCGATTGATCAGGGCTACACGGCTGTGAAAGTTGATCCGTTCATGGTGGATCGTCAGGGACACCTTGGTCGACGGTTGCTAGGTATGATGAGTCAGGCTGATCTACAGCTCAATTATGATCGCATCAAAGCAATTCGGGATGCCGTTGGTCCAGACGTTGATATTATTTTAGAGTGTCACGCAGGCTTGGACGTTAACACCGCGATTCAATTTGTCCAGAAAGTGGCACCGCTCAACATCTATTATATGGAAGAAGCCTTTTCACCGATGAATCCGGGATTAGCAACGAAAATTAAAGAGAAGACTGCAATTCCACAAGCAAGCGGTGAGCGAATCGTCACCCGCTTTGGCTTTCAGCCTTACTTGGATGCTCGCAGTTTGGATGTGATTCAACCAGACGTTGCCATTTGTGGGGGTATTTCGGAGGCTAAGAAAATCTGTGACATGGCAGCAACATATGAAATTGCCTGTCAATTACACGTTTGCGGCACACCGATAGCAACGGCCGCTGCGTTACAAGTGGAAGCTGTTTTACCCAATGCATTAATTCATGAACACCACGAAATTTCATTAAAAGCCGGAAACCAATGGATCGGCAAGTACCCAGATGAAGTCGATAACGGTGATTTTGTGATTCCTGACCGTCCTGGTATTGGTCAGGAGCTGAGCCAAGCAGCAATCGAGGAATCGGTTTGTGAGACGATTGAATAGTTTTAATGTTTAGTGGTACAGAAAGTTTAAATGAGAGGGCAAGTAAAAACTTGTCCTCTTTTTTAATTATCTGAATAGTTAAATCATAGACAATTGTTGGCGTATAATTCCTAAGAGGTATAATGATAAATATTCTTCTTACAAACTGTTCAAAAGAAAAACTGATATGTAAATCCAACTAAAAATACGTTTCTGAGAGGGGAAAACCATGCTCAAATTAAGTGAAGATGCTGAAAGTTGTGCAGGCTGTTTAAGTGGTTGTATTACTGGGACGGTTATGTTTATCATTGCGATTGCAGTCATTTTTATTTGCGTTGCAACGATCATCGGACAGTTCTAGGATGGCACAAAAATACCCCCAAAGCGGGAAATAACTTTGGAGGTACGTGTTTATAGATTATATCATTAATCTGGGTTTTAAAGTTCAATTTTCAAATGAGTAACTAGTTAATTCGCTTACCCGTTGTTTCTGGACCGAATACTGCAGCAATCACAGCCGCAACAGCCGCAACCCCGGCGATGAGATAGATAACGGCGCTGGCATCAGCAACCTGCAGTAAAGTAACGACGACGTAGGGCATACCGAAGTTGGCAAGTTTAGCTAAACCGTTTGCGGTACCAGCACCTCTGAAACGATATTTGGTAGAAAACAATTCAGTAATGTATACACCGATAATGGTAGCATTCAAAATGTAGAAGCAGATGGTTAACAAGAAACCAGTGACGATCACGGCTGTTCCATTTGTTAAGTGTCCGTAAATAATACCCAAAACGACGACCATGCTGAAGGCGAGGATAATGTTGAGCCTGCGCCCGATTCGTTCAACAAGTACTGAGCCAATAAAAGCGCCAATTGGAGCGCCAACCATCATGATGGTTGTGTAAACGAGAGAGTTGGTTGCTGTTACACCTTGACTAACTAACAGGGTAGGTACCCAGGAAGTGAAGGTATACTGACAAACCATCGCAGCCATTGCCAGACTAATAGCAACGAAAGTATTGCGGGCCAAGTGTTGATCTGTGCCGTTATTGTTCTTTTTGGCACTGTGATATTCAAGCGGCTGTTTTTTTTCGGCCTTCATTTCTGAGAAAAGCATATTGATGGTTTCGGCTGCTTCATCGTATTTTTGATGCTGAATGTCCCAGCGAGGAGATTCAGGCAAATCGTGTCTGAAGTAACTGAAGACCATTGCCAAGGCGCCGCTGATGAAAAACATGCCACGCCAAGAAAAGTGTGGAATAATGAATAGACATAGCAACATTGCGACTGGCGCGCCAATATTTGCAAGGCAAGATGCTAACGTACACCATTTACCCCGCGATGCAATTGGTGCAAACTCGTTGATGATTGAAAAGCTGGTGACCATTTCGGCACCGAGACCAATTTCAGCAATAAAACGAGTAATGATCAAAAAGATCATATTAGGGGAGAACGCACCAATAAAAGTGGCAAGTCCAAAAAGAAGTAAGTTCCATTGAAAAGCTTTCATTCTACCTTTTGAATCACCAATAACACCAGCAAATATAGAGCCTAAAAATAGGCCAAGGAATCCGGCAGATAAGAAGATTGAATTTTGCACAGAAGTTGAAAAACCACTGGATGTAAAATTACCTAAGGTACCACTGGCTAGATAAATGTCCATGGCATCTAAAAACAGACCAATAGCTGAAAGCCTGAAGATTCGTCGAAAAGTTTTTGTCGCTTGAACCGTATTCATACTATGTATCAGTGTTGCAGCTGTATCATCTTGCGGTACAGCGATTGCAGAAGCTATGTTATCAGACATGATAATTCCTCCAAAATAGAAATAGTTTGCGTGACTGGTTGAATTATTATGTCATAAATATGAATGATGTTAATTTCGTATTGAAATTGAGACCAATAATGAAGCATAAGTTTTGTAATTGACAAGATACAGTATATAAGCTTATTTTAATAATTACAAGGATAATTTAATCGTTTTATCATATAAGGAGACTTAAAAATGCAACCATTCATGGTTCGGGATACAATCAATGTTAAATTGATTCGGTATCTGGATAATCATCCTGGCAGTAATCGAATTCTTAGTATCGCGCATGATTTAGGCGTTGATCGTCACACCGTAACAACTCATCTAGACGAGTTAGAGGAATTGATTAAAAATAATTTTAAGTCAACTGATTTATCGTTGCTTGTCAATGTTGATGGGATTGAACTACAGCGCAGTGCTGCAGTGAACCTAGATCGTATCCTGTCTTTTTTAACGAAGGAATCATTAATGACTAAACTGATCCGCTCAACCTTTGATCGTACTGCTGATTCACTTGGAGATTTTTCGGAAAAATATTTTAGTAGCCTCTCAACCGCCAAACGGCACGTGAGAAAAATGCAAGAACACCTTGCTATGTATGGCCTGCGGTATTCGCCCGCAACGAATATCTTGGTCGGCCCAGAAGCCATGATTCGGTTGTGCTACTATCGAGTTTACTGGGAAACTTATTCCCGATTTGAATGGCCGTTTGAACATGTGGATCAACAGACGGTTGTTCAACAAATTAATCAGTGGGCGGATAAAATTGGAATAAATCTGGACAATATTACGCAACAGCAACTGAGTTATTGGTTTGTGATTTGTCAGCAACGGCAACAAGTAAATGCTTTTGTAAAACTGCCAGCAGTCGTAACGCAGGCTACTTTCAATCATAAGGAAATAGCTGATTTACCGGGTATTTTTGATAATCAGTATCCAGATGAAAATACTTTTTTTGATTATTGTCTGCTCTTTTTTACCCATTGCCTGAAACCAGAAGCATTGGTGACGACTGGCGCCATTAATGACGGGAGTGTTTTAGCTCTTGATGAACTCCAGAAGCAATTTGGCTCTCTTAATAATGAGACTGAAAAATTGAAATTAACCAGTTCGTTGAATGTTTTACATACTTATACGATGATTTTTACGGTGGGCGGTTTGCTCTTAGACCGCGCCAGTATCGCAGATGAACTGGTTACTGAACGGCCATGGGTCATTAAAGCAGTGACCCATTTATTATTGAATTTAAAAGCAACAGGGAATCCAGTGTTTAACAACTTAACGTATCTGTCAGCTCAATATGTCACGGTGGTTTTGACGTACTTTGATACGACGGTCTTGAACCCAACTTTAAGGGTTCGATTGGCGATTGATGCTACACCCAGCTATCGTGAATGGTTGTTTAAACAGGTGCACGACCATCTTAATGGGAAATCCAACGTTGTTTTGGTTGGTGACGATGAACCGTATGATCTCATAATCACTAATTTTGCGATTAAAACGACTCAAACTGCAAAGCCCGTTATCGTTATTAATACTCCAATCACGAAGCAGGATTGGCTTCATCTACAACAATTCTCACTCTAGGTCATTTTTTTACCCGTTAAAGGTAAAAGAGTGACCTTTCTTGTTTATTAAATTGCGATTATCATTTTAATCAATTATTCATCAAGCGTGATTGGTTGAATGATTGTAATTGACATTGACGTTTCTGGCATCAGAATTACACGGTTAAAGCCGTGCAATACATATAAATTAATTTGGGAGGCACATTATTAAATGACATTAAAAGAGGTATTTAATCAAAAATCAGTAACCACCGTAATTGGGACGATGGATGCCCAATCAACCAATACAGTAGAGAAAAATGGTTTTAATGCGGCATACTTCAATGGTTACGACGTGGTACGGGCTCAACTTGGCGCAACGAACGAAGGATTAATTTCACCTTCAGAGTTATCGGCTGAGTTAAGACATGTGAAAGAACATGGCAATTTTCCAGTCATTGTTGACGCGCAATCTGGTTTTGGTAATCAGTTAACCACCTACTATGTGGTTCAAGATTTGGAACGTTCAGGTGCAGCGGGCATTGTTTTAAATGACCAAATTTTTCCAGCTCATACAGCCCAAAATGAAGTCACGATGATCGAATTTAGTGATTTTGTTGCCAAGTTAAAAGCTGCCAAAGCTGCTTTTGATAACGAGAAAACAATGTTGTTTGCTGAGTTAGATGGCGTACAAGATTACCAAACTGATGGTTTACGCAAACGAATTCAATACATACAGGAGAATCATTTAGCTGATTTTGTACTCGTGGGTCATGTTACTCAAGATCAGTATTCAGCAGTGGCTGATTTGACAGATACCGCATCGTTCGGTTTAGTCGTTAATACTGTTAGAGACCATTTTGCTTCAAATGAAGATTTAGCTAATCGCGGGTTTAGTGCACTGTTTTACACCGGCGTACTGTCGACTGCTAGACAATCGGCCGAGGAACAAGCAACACAGCAATTTTTGGCAAAGGCGGAGGTATAAATTATGAATAAGGCAGCGAGAATGCGTAAAGCTTTCAAAGATATGTGTTTTAGTGGTGATTTAGTTAACATGGTTGTTGCTCCCAATGCGTTGAGTGCGAAGATTGCTGAGAAAACAGGTTTTAAGGCCATTTTTCAGGCAGGCTACGCAACTTCAGCTGATCGCTTAGCACAGCCAGATCGTGGGATTGCAGATTTTGGTTTGATGAGCGATAGCGCACGGGAGATTATTAATGCCGTAAATATTCCCGTTTTCATTGATGCTGATACGGGTTACGGTGATGAGCAAAATATCGAACGTCTCGTTCACGTTTACGAAAATATGGGTGCTGCTGGGCTCTTTATTGAAGATCAGACTTGGCCAAAACGTTGCGGCCACATGGATGGCAAGACGATTATTTCTGAAGAAGCCATGGTCAGCAAGATTCAAGCGGCTGTTAATGCACGACAACATGATGATTTTCTCATTATGTCACGAACGGATGCTTATGCAGTGACGGGGTTACAGAGTGCAATTGACCGCTCACGTCATTATCATGAAGCTGGTGCGGATTTGGTCTTTGTTGAAGCACCAAAGACCAAGGATGATTTGCAAAAAGTAGCCGATAGTTTCCCTGACGTACCAGTGATGGCTAACATGATTGAAAATGGTAAAACGCCACTGCTTTCAAATGAAGAAATTCATGAAATGGGCTTCACCATTGCTATTCATCCTAATGTGCTGGTATATACAACAACGTATTCAACCGAAAAACTACTACGTGACATGGTTGAACTTGGTACAACGGAACGTCAAATTGATAAGATGGTTACTTTCCCACAATTTAATCACTTCATTGGGCTAGACGATGTCAATGCATTGGAAGAGAAATTTGCGACGGCTCCGATAGAACTGTAATAGATGCATTAGCGACTGGTTTTCTGTATTGGAAAATTAGCCGCTTTTTTGGTTAATAGAACCTAGAAATAAACGTTAACGGATGCGATATTTAGCCCTTATCGAATTAAGTATGCTATTCTATTCTAGTAGTTCACAAGATTACTGCTAAAATGGGAGGCCCGTTCGTTGGAAAATCCATCAGTTAACTATAAAGACGAATTATACAATTCATTAGCGCAACTAAGTCGAGGCATCGCCAGTAATCGGCGTTTAGAAATTCTGGATTTGCTGACGCAGGCTTCGAAGTCGGTTGAAGAGATCTCTAAAGAAACCGGGATGAGTATTGCTAATACATCGCGCCACCTTCAAGTTTTAAAAGACAGTCATTTAGTTAAAACAACCAGACTGGGTAATCGCATTATCTATCGGTTAGCTTCTTCACAAATAAGTGACTTGATTCGATTACTGATTAATATTGGTGAAAATTCAATGTCTGAGATGCAACACATCGAGCAACAGGCCGATCATATTCCAGATGTTAAAACGGTATCCTTAACAGAAGCTCAAAGAATGCAAAAGGAGACTTTTCTGCTGGATGTTCGCCCTCAGGATGAATTCTCTGAAAACCATGTTGAGGGTGCGGTTAATATTCCCCTAGATCAATTACCTGATTCCTTGAGTTGTCTGCCAAAGGATCAACGAATCATCGTCTACTGTCGGGGGCGTTTGTGTGTGAATGCTAATTCAGCAGCTCAAATTTTGAATCGTGCGGGTTTTGATGCTTATAGCCTGAATAGAAGTGTTTTAGATTGGCAACATATGAATCAAATTGAAGATTAGCGGGTTCTGGGAGAAGCTGTGACAAAACTCGGTAGATTCCAGAATTTAATGTGAATAATGCCTATTCCGCGATTTTTGCGGAGTAGGCATTATTTACGTTAAATGACCGGAATCTGAGTTTTGTCACGTAATTAGGCTATGTTGACGTATAGAGCCGAAGTACAGTGATCACTATTTATGACTCAAAATTGATTGGAATACTTGCCAATATAGACTTATGACACAGTCACAACCGGACCTTTTTTGTTCGAAATTTGCACTTACTAAAAGTATGTGATAGTATTCAACTATTCAATTAAGTTATTGAATAGATATCAACTTGACGCTTCCAGTTAAATATTAGTCCTATTCTGGGGTTGAAAATGAATGCGCGAATAAGTAATGTCCGCTGATAAACAGCGAGGAATACGTCACTAACAAACTCAAAAATACTTTTAGCAGGAGAACATTAATATGAATGATTATAATTATGTGGTTATCGGTAGTGGGCCATCAGTCTTTCGCTTTTTACCAGGCATGCAAGGCAGTAAACAACGAATTCTAGTCGTGGAAGCAAACGATTTTGGTGGCATTTGCCCTAACGCTGGTTGCGAACCAAAAATCTTTTTTGAAGGCGCTAGTAAAATTTCATTGCTTTCACAAAAATTAACTGGAAGAGGGATGGCTAACCCTGCAAAGATAAACTGGACGCAGTTAGTTCAGGAAAAGAAAAACGTGTTTGCGCCTGTTCCTGACAACATACGACAGTTGTTTGAACAACAAGGCAACGATACGATTCAAGGGGCAGCAAGCTTCGTTGACAACCACACGATTAAGGTCAATGATAAGCTCATTACTAGTGATCATTTTGTGATTGCTACCGGTCTTAAACCACGTTCACTAGAGATTCCTGGCAACGAGTATTTACTGACAAGCAACGATGTTTTTAACATGGAAGAGTTGCCGGAATCTGTTGCCATCATCGGTGGCGGATATATTGCGATGGAAATTGCCTCACTGCTATCGGTTGCTGGCGCCCACGTCACCATTCTTTTACGTTCTGATCGAGCATTGCGGGCCTTTGATAAGCATCACGTTGACATGGTTATGGATGAAATGAAGGACTCATTAGGTGTTGATTTTCAATATCAAACTGAAGTTCAAGAGATTCGTCACGAGGATGCTCAATTTCAAGTTACGACAAATGATGGCCGTCATTTAGAATTCGACAAGGTGATTAATGCCAGTGGGCGTGTTCCAAATGTTGATACACTGCATTTAGAGAATACGGATGTAAAAGTTGATAAGACGGGTATCGTTGTCAACACGCATCTGCAAACTTCTGCTTCTAATATCTATGCAATGGGTGATGTCATTAAGAAAGAAGTGCCTGGTTTAACTTCGACGGCTCAATTCGAAGGTGAATATCTGAGTCGTTATTTGCGTGGACATCAATCTGAAGGCATTCATTATCCAGTGATTGGGACGGTTGCTTTCACATTCCCACAAATTGCTGAAGCAGGTGTTAATATGGACCAAGCACGTGAAGATCCTGCTTTGACGGTAAAAGACCTTGAAATTGCCCAAGGGGACTACTTTTATACGGGAACAGCTGACGATAAGGCCCATCTTTCATTAGTATATGATCAGCAAAATAAGATTGTTGGTGCGTCAGAAGTGAGTCAGACTGCTGTTGATGATATTAACGCGTTAATTCCAGTTATCGCATTAGATGTTGATCCGGCTGTTTGGCAAGAAAAAATGATTTTGATTTTCCCATCGTTAGCGTATAAGTTACGTAGTTTAGTGTAACCAGAGTGCAGTCATGAGTACATGAAGTATTTACAAGCATATGGCCTATCGAAAAATCTAATTTGATTTTTCAATAGGCTTTTTTGGCGATTATTCGTGGTTTTAGATTAAAGAGTTAGAAATAACCTATTTTTGTAATTTTAAGTGGTGTACATCCCCGAATTACGTTAGAATGTAAATGAATTAAGAGTGTGGCAGGTACAAATGATTAAGGGGGTTTACTTTTTATGAAGGCGAAAATTGAGAAGGCGAGTAGTAAATTAATGCGGGACGCGGGGGAAACTTCAGTTCATAAGAAACTATATAAATGTGGCAAGCAGTGGCTCATTACTAGTGCAGCCATCACAGTTTTTGGCTTTTCGATGCTGGGAGTGGGGCTAACAGCACAAGCTGATACAGCAGCTAGTTCGAATCAAAGCGAGACGGCTCAAGTGGGGTTGCAAAACAAAACTGACAATTCCACCGGTACTGCTTCTAATGCAGCAACAAGTCTTAATTTTGTATCAGGAACAAAGGCTAATGTGGAAAAAGGTGTCAGTACCAGTGAAATCACACCTGAAACGGATCAATCTGCAAACCAGTCTGACGTCCAGGAGACTACTGCCAATCAGACTACCGAAACAGAGACTAACGATCGTGCTGTTAACCCAAAGGGCGACAGTGACTCTGCTGATGCTTCAACTAAAAGTCAGCATGTACAAGTCACTAGTTTGGGTAATGCAAAAGATGATGTCGTTGCAGCCGCAAAGTTAGAGGCAGAAGCTCAGTATGAAAAGACGGAGCAAGCTCAGGTGATTACTTTAACGGATGCCAGTGAAGCGCCCATCACAGGCGTAAGCGGCACCGCTCCTTGGACAATCGAGAATGGTATGTTGACTATTTCCAGTGGCGATATCGATGGGTCAGGAACACTCTGGAGTTCGGATGTTAACGAACCTACCGCAATCTCTTCAGCGATTACCTCAGTTAGAATTGCACCAAACGCAACGGTCACTGTGAGTGGCAAAGGGGCAGTGTATTTATTTAGTGAAATGCCAAATGTTAAAACGATTGATCTAACCGGTTTGGACACTAGCGCCGCTACAAGTATGAAATCAATGTTTGAAGATGATGAAAACTTAACTTCGATTACTTTTGGTGATAAATTTGACACGAGTAACGTCACTTCTATGAAATGGATGTTTGCGGAAACCCCCAATTTAACTAATCTTAAAGCTGTTGAGAATTTTGATACGTCAAAAGTAACCGATATGTATGGTATGTTTGAAAAAACTGGGGTGAAAACACTGAATCTCAGTCACTATGATACTAGCAACGTGACAACTATGGGATTTATGTTTCGTGGTGACGGAAAGCTGACGTCACTTGACCTCAGTAGCTTTGACACTATTCATGTTAACAACTTTTCAGACATGTTTAGCGATGATACAGCTCTTCCAATCCTCGATATTTCCAACTTCAATATGAAAAATGCCGTTACGCAACCAAGCGACCGTGACCCATTTCCATATGCTGGTGAAATGTTTAATAATACGCCTAATTTATGGAAGCTCACGGTTGGACCAAATGTGGTTTTGACGAATTCTTTCTTGGCTGAGGCACCTGGTAATAATAAACCGCTTCCTGGCAGTTCAACGGCTGTCAATTACAATAATAACTGGCAAATCGTCGGTGATGGCAGTGATTATGCACCAGCTGGGGTTGAGGAGAATGCTGCCACAGTGATGGCGGATTATCCTGCCACAGGATCTAATAAGGGGACGCAGACCTATGTTTGGGCACAAAAAGTACCTGAACAGAAAATTGTTAACACCTATACAGTCGTTAATGCAATGACCGGCCAGCCAATTTCACCTAGTGAAGTCATTAAAATTGAAGGTAAAAATGGTGATCCAATCACCATCAACAATACACTCAATACAATTACTATTAACGAAACCACAATGACGTTTCCAACTAATTTTTACTATGCAACCGTGGCAGAATTAAAAGGCGATCAAAAGCAACCAAGCACCTCAGTCTTCGGAAAAAACGATCAATCGAAGAATATTTATGTCATTGAGGCGATTCCTGCAGAGCCAGTCATAGTTAAAACGGCGGTTCCAGAGGCAATATCGATGCCAGCAATCATCAAGACGGCAGTTCCAGAGGCCGTATCGATGCCAGCAATCATCAAGACGGCGGTTCCAGAGGCCGTATCGATGCCAGCAATCATCAAGACGGCGGTTCCAGAGGCCGTATCGATGCCAGCAATCATCAAGACGGCAGTTCCAGAGGCAATATCGAAGCCAGCAATCATCAAGACGGCAGTTCCAGAGGCAATATCGAAGCCAGCAATCATCAAGACGGCGGTTCCAGAGGCCGTATCGATGCCAGCAATCATCAAGGCGGCGGTTCCAGAGGCGATATCGATGCCAGCGATCATCAAGGCAGCAGTTCCAGAGGCAGTATCGATGCCACCAATCACTAAAACAGCTGTTCCAACGCCACTGTACACGACTACAACCAACAACACAGGCGTCGTACCAACGCCACCAGACACGCCAACGACTGACAAAACAGTAGTGCCAACACCACCAGAGAACACTCCGGAAACACCAACGTCAACTACTGAAACAGAACATGGGATGGTGCCAAATGAGCCGACAACGTCAAAACAACAAGGCAATCAAACGACTATTGAATCCGATGTGGATAAGTCAAAGGCTCAGGAAACGACTGCAGTTGCAAAAGCCAGTTTACACGCGGATAATCGGCAAACGGTTACTCGTACACAAAATGCTCAAAAACTACCACAAACAAATGAGTCATCTCATCCGTTGATGGTATTGGTTGGTTTGAGTATGTTGGGCATGTTCGGTTCCTTCTTGTTAGCATTCAGTAAAAAGAAGCGTCATGATGAATAGTGTTGATTTGAAACAAGTAAGTCCTAAATGAAAGTACAGGTCAATGATACCCTCAAAGGCATATTTAACTTTGGGGGTGTTTTTTTGCCTTCACGATGTGCGGTTAGTTGTCCGAAAAAACAATTCGCTATTGAAGCGTGATTGAAATACTTCTATTATTAATTATTAGATAGATTATAGTAGAGTAATCTTCAAAGGAGAATTGATATATGTCAGCAAGATTTGATTTAACGTTTGTTCAAGGATTAACCGTACAAGAAAAAGCCGAGTTAGTCAGTGGTAAAAACTTTTGGTTTACTGCTGAAAATAAGGATAAACAAATACCTAAAATGATGATGACGGATGGCCCATCTGGTTTACGAAAGCAGGCTAGCAGCGCGGATGCTTTAGGGCTTAACCAAAGTGTTGAAGCAGTTTGTTTTCCAAGTTCCGCGTTAACCGCTAGTTCGTTTGACGTAGAGATGCTGTATCAGTTGGGTAAGAACCTAGGAACGGCCGCACGTGCTGAAAATGTAAGCGTTCTTTTAGGACCGGGTGTCAATATGAAGCGGTCACCACTGGCTGGACGGAACTTTGAATATTTTTCGGAAGATCCTTATTTAGCCGGTGAACTTGCTAGCGCGTATGTTAACGGTGTTCAAAGCGAGGGTGTTGGCGTTAGTGTGAAGCACTTTGCCGCTAATAACCGTGAAAATCAGCGGTTTACGTCCAGTTCTAATATGGATGAACGGACGCTGCGTGAAATCTATTTGACGGCGTTTGAAAAGATCGTCAAGCAGGCACAACCCGCTACCTTAATGTGTTCGTATAATTCGATCAATGGCACCTTGAACTCACAGAATTACCGTTTACTCACTGAAATTTTGCGGAATGAGTGGGGATTTGAAGGATTAGTCATGTCTGATTGGGGAGCTGTTGCCGACAATATTGCGGCGCTGAAGGCAGGACTTGATTTGGAAATGCCTGGCAACGGTGATTATTCGGTTAACCGGATCGTGGCAGCTGTCCATGATGGTGAATTGGAAGAAGCTAAGCTGGATACAGCGGCCTTACGGGTATTGCGGATGGTTGAAAAATTCCATATTAACGCGAAAAAGGCTGATAAGTACGATAAAGCGCAACAACACGTTTTTGCCAAGCAGGCTGCTGAAGATAGCATGGTACTGTTGAAGAACGATACGGCTGCGCTGCCACTCAACGCTAATGATGCCGTTGCAGTTATCGGCGAGCTTGCAGAAAAGCCGAGATATCAAGGTGGTGGTAGTTCACACGTGAACGCCTATAAACTCACCACACCGTTATCAGTTGCACAGAAGAGTGACTACGATGTGACATATGCGCAAGGCTACACGTTAACTGATAGTGCAGCGAATACTCAGCTGGCTGATCAGGCACTAGCACTGGCAAAGCAGGCTGATAAGGTGGTTATTTTTGCTGGAGTCCCTGAACAATTGGAGTCAGAGGGATTTGATAAGGAGTCAATGGCCTTACCGGAGAATCAAAATGATCTGATTCAGCAAATCATTAAGGTTAACAAGCACGTTATCGTGGTGTTGCAAAATGGTTCCGCCGTGTCGATGCCTTGGCGAGATAACGTTCAAGCTATCTTGGAAACGTATCTTGCAGGTGAAGCAGTGGGTGAAGCTACTTGGTCGGTGTTAACGGGTGAGGCTAATCCTTCCGGCAAATTAGCGGAGACCTTCCCTGAAAAGATTGAAGATACGCCGGCATTCGGAACGTTCAATGCTAGTCCCGAGGCCGAAAACTATCATGAGGGGATCTTTATGGGTTACCGATACTATGATCTGAAACATCAACAGGTGAATTTCCCATTTGGTCACGGATTAAGTTACACGACCTTTGAGTACAGTGATTTAAAGATTACGCCGGAGGATGACCGGGTCAACGTTACTGTGAAAGTCACCAATACTGGTGCCGTGGCTGGTAAAGAAACGGTTCAAGTTTACGTTCAAAATCAAGCGAGTTCAGTGGAAACGCCGGTGCAGGAACTGAAAGCCTTCAAGAAGGTCGCTTTGAAACCGGCAGAAAGTCAGCTGGTTACTGTGACGTTGAATCGGCGGAGTTTTGCTTGGTATGATACGGCCAATGCTGGCTGGCGCGTTGATAATGGTCACTATTGTATTAAAGTCGGGGCTTCATCACGAGATATCCGTTTGAGTCAAATCATTGACGTGAAACTGGGCACTGACAAGTCAACTGCAATTACTGAAAATACGTATCTCAATGAAGTGATTGGTCGAGATGACTTAAAGCCCGCGTTGGAACAGTCCGGACTGGATGTCGTGTTAGATAACGTGGCTTCTGGTAGCGATAGCGAATTGCTGGCTAACATGCCATTGAGAGCGATTGTGATGTTAGGTGCCTCGATTGATCAAATGCATCAGTTCGTGACATTGGCTAATCAATGATGTTGTTCGTGCGTTAAAGTGTTAGAAAATTAATGTCGGAAACCAATTCAGTTACGGTTGGTTTCTTTTTTTGCGTGTAGGAAAATTCAACCAATCAAAGTAAGCGCTTACTTAACCCCAGTGACGACAACCATTCCTTTTGCTAAAATGGCCGGTAGAAAGGAGTGGGTTAAATGGAACAACCAAACAAGCAAGCAGAAGAAGCCCCTCAGCTCAAAAAGGTCATCGGTGTATTCGGCGGTAGCAATATTTTAATTGGTATTATGATCGGTTCTGGTATTTTCTACATTGGTTCTTATGTCCTGCAACGGGCACACATGTCCATGGGACTGGCCTTACTTGCCTGGCTGATTGGGGGATTAGTCACGTTACTAGGAAGTTTGTGCTTTGCGGAATTGGGGGCGATGAATCCGGCAACCGGGGGAATTTACGTTTACTTGTCGGACGCGTATTCGCCAGTAGTGGGCTATATGTTCAACTTCCAAAGTATGGTGATTGGTGGGCCAGGATCGATTGCCGCAATCGCAATCGCATTACCAATGGCACTCAATTCATTGATTCCCATGAATGGCTTAATGGTTAAAGTCTGGGCCATCGCACTGATCGTGATTTTCACGTTGGTTAACTATTTCGGGGTGGATATCGGTGAATGGGTTCAAAACGTGTTCAACGTTTTAAAAGTGCTGCCCTTAATCTTGATCATTGTTTTGGGATTATTTTGGGGACACTATACGCCAAATCTATCGTTGGCACCGCGTAATGGGAGTACCAGTCCAGTCGATTTTATCCAAATGATGGCTTTCGCAGTGATTGCTTCACTGTGGGCTTACGAAGGCTGGACTAATTTAAACACTGTAGCGGGGGAAATGAAGAATCCGCAACGTAATTTACCACGCGCCTTAATTCTGTCCGTCGGCTTTACCACAATCGTTTACGTTTTGTTCAACCTGGCCATTTACCGGGCACTGCCAATCGGCCAAATTAGCCGGTCGATTCAGCATAATCAGCTTTATTTGGGAACTGCGGTTGCACAGAGTTTTCTGGGCCAGTTTGGGACGATTCTTGTCGCTATTGCTATGGTGTTGGCTATGATCAGTTCGCTCAACGGAATGATTTTAGCCTTTGCCCGGTACTACTACGCGGCTGCAAAAGATCATCTATTATGGAAGTCATTTGCCCACGTTAATGCGAAGCACCGGACACCAGATTTCAGTTTATTCATTCAAATGCTGATTTCTATTGCGCTGGTGATGACCCGTGAATTAGATGAGTTAACCTCACTAGTGGTGTTCTCTGGTGCTATTTTCAACTGTTTATCAGTTTTAGCGGTACCCATGATGCGTCGGCGTCAACCAGATACACCGCGCCCTTATAAAGTATGGGCCTATCCTTGGACGGTGATGATTGCCACCATTGCTTTCTTAATTATTTTGGGAAATAACTTCATTGACGATCCGGTGACTTCGATCCTTGGTCTGGTAGTTCCAGCTGTGGGAGCAATGGTCTACTGGGGTTTTCGGAAGTACTATCGTGTGGCATCAGATTAATCATCACTGCCTCAGTCATTTAAAATTAAAATTACACAAAAACAGAAAGACCGTTAAATGGTGTCCATTTAGCAATCTTTCTGTTTTTATTTGTTTAGTTTAGTTAGCGTTAATGAGCTTATCTTGTAATTTGGCTAACTTTGTCGTCATGTAAACGTGGTACGTATCGGGATTAGTTAACCGCTTAGTTTCATCAGGTAATTCGGCGATGCATTGTTTGCTGAAAGCTTGAATTTCCAGAGGACTAGCAGAAGTTTGCTTCAAATCCACTGGTTTTAACAGGGGTTCCGCGTCAAAATCGCTTAAGGTTTGAACTTTGCTAACACTGAGCGGATTACTGTCAAAAGCATCGAGTTCGTGCTGATCAGCCACTGGTTCATCAGTTAGCGCAATTAAATCGGCGAAGGCTTCTTTAGTGCCGCGATGATAGAGGCGGTAAACCTGCTTTTGACCCGGAATGGTAACTTTTTCACGGCTATCGCTAATTTTGATTTTAGGAATGAGCTGGCCGTTTTGTTCGATAGCAGCTAGTTTATAGACACCGCTGAGAACGGGGGAGGATGAACTGGTAATCAATTTTTCACCAACACCGAAGTTATCGATTGGCGCCCCTTGGTGCAGCAAGGATTCAATAATGTTCTCATCCAACGCGTTGGAAATGGTAATTTTGGCTTTTGGAAAACCAGCGTCATCCAGCATTTTTCGTGCCTGACCGGAGAGAGAAGCAATATCACCAGAATCAATCCGAATTCCCACTGGCTCGTGGCCCTTAGCCCGTAATTCCTTGAAGACGGTAATTGCGTTTGGAATCCCGGAATTTAAAACATCATAGGTATCGACTAATAAGGCACTGTTATCCGGATAATACTTTGCCCATTGACGAAAGGCGGTTAGTTCGTCCGGGTAAGCTTCAATCCAGCTGTGTGCCATAGTACCGGCTACCGGAATGGCGAATTTTTTACCCGCTAACACGTTTGAAGTGCTGGCTGCACCGCCAATCACTGCAGCCCGAGCACCATAAATCGCACTGTCAGCTCCTTGCGCACGGCGAGCACCAAATTCCATGATTGGTCGGCCACCAGCTGCGAAAGAGATTCGACGCGCCTTAGTTGCAATGAGTGACTCGTGGTTCAAAATAGTGAGCAGCAGCGTTTCCAACAGTTGTGCCTGAGCAATCGGGCCTTCCACGGTCATCAACGATTCACGTGGAAATACTGGGGTGCCTTCGGGGATAGCTCGGATGTGACAATCAAATTTAAAGTTTGCTAAGAAGTTCAAGAAGTCCTCGTCCCAGAGATGAAGGCTTCGGAAATAGTCAATATCACCGGGTGTAAATGAAAATGGCAGTGCGTCAACAATTTGCTGAAGCCCAGCAGCGATGACGAAACTACCTTGATCCGGCACTTTCCGGTAGAAAATATCAAAAGTTGCTCGCGTATCGGGCATGTCCTTTTGAAAACCATTTGCCATTGAAAATTCGTACAGGTCTGTTAAGAGTGAAAGATTCCGCATTAGTGATCGTCCAATCTTTTCATGTTTAATTGGTGTCTTGACACCCCATGAAATATTGTCTATATCTTAGCATAATTAGGCTTAAAAGTTTAATGTATTTTTATGAATTTTTGGCCAACTCAAATCATATACGGTTTAAAGGACTGAATAAACGCCCTTGTAATCGGTGTTTGAAGTCGATTTTTACGCCAAGCTAATACAGTATGGGTTTGAACACGTGGCGAGAACGGAATAAACCGCACACCTTCATGATTTTTGACATCAATCACACCTTCAATCGTTAAAGCAGCGCCCAGATTTCGTTGCACAAGTGGGAGAACGTTGAAAATTAAATTAAAATGGCCCTTAATGTTTAGATCATCGAGGTCTAACTGTGACCAATCACCCAGTAGGTGCTGTACAGCTTGGCGGCTTGAGATAATTAGTGGAATATCGGGTAAGTCTGAAGGTTCGATCACTGGTTGGGTGGCAATGGGGGACTTAACTGACGCCACTAATCCCCAACGTTCAGCGTGTGCCAGTCGTAGCTGTTCGTATTTGTTGGCATCGATTGGTTCCAGCAATAATGCCACGTCGACTAATCCCTTATCTAAGCGGTCAAACAGATCATCGCTGGTACCTGTATAGACGTTAAACGTCACTGCCGGATATTGCTGTGCAAAGGCAGTAATTTCCTCGGCCAAAATGTGGCTGCTATCGGCTTCAACTGCGCCGATACTAAGATTGCCGGAAAATAAAGCCTGACGTTGATCGATAAAGGATTGCTGAGTCTGTTCCGTGAGTGTCAGAATTTCCTGAGCACGTGTTTTTAGAAAAAGACCAGCTTCGGTCAGTGAGAGACCTCGGTTAGTCCGGGTGAATAGTGGTGCGCCAAGTTCATCTTCGAGGCTTTTAAGCTGTCTTGATAATGTTGGTTGTGTAATGTGCAGTCGTTCAGCAGCTTTTGAGATTGAACCAGCCGCATCAATGGCTAAAAAATATTCAAGCAGTCGCAGTTCCATCGTGAACCTCCAGAAAATTAGTAGGGACGATCACCATCTGTTCCCGGTTGATCGATTCCAAGACTACTATAGCTGTGTTGCTGGGGATTGACAATGATTTTCATGATCAAGTCAGCGATATTTTTTCGTGAAATCAGCGTGTCTTTAATCAGCATAAATGGTTTTGGCTATCCCAAATGCTGACCACGCTTTTGGCCACCCAGCGTAGAAGGAGAGGTGGGTAATCAATGCAACCATTTCAGTTTTAGTGACGCCATTTTGTTTGGCAATCCGCATGTGGCTTTCAAGCTGCGGAAAGAGGCCTTGTGCCATCAGTGCTGAACAAGTAATTAAGCTACGGTCATGAGCGGATAGTTCATCTTCTTTAGCCCAGACTTCACCAAATAAGACATCATCGTTAAGTGCCGCAAATTGAGGGGCAAATTTCCCAAGATTATCGCGACCAGCTGTTTGTTTTTTTACCATTTTTAGTCCTCCAATGCGTTGTACTGTTCGTCTGAAACGGGTTCTAGCCACTCTGGTGTGCCAGCAGTAATGGCAATATGGCTAAACCAGCTAGCTTTAGTAGCGCCGTGCCAGTGTTTCACGCCGTCGTGGGTAACGACAACGTCACCGGGGTGTAGTCGACGTGCAGGTTGACCTTCTTCTTGGTACCAGCCTTCACCGCCAGTGACCAGTAAGAGTTGAAAACCATCGTGATGAATGTGCCAGTTATTACGGCAACCTGGTTCAAAGGTCACGTTACCCACACCAACATTGATTTTAGGATCGTTAATCAGGTTATTGAGATAACTTTGACCAACAAAGTATTTGGTGTAGGCATCGTTCCTGTCTCCCATATCAAAGATCCCGTTTTTGACACTCGTTTCATTTTTTGTCATCAAAAAACTTCCTTTCAAAATAACTTCTTCCAATTTAAATTAAATGTTTGCGGTTTAACGGTAACTCTAATCTACGCGCCATTTTGGTATGTGTAAAATACCTGTTAATTATATTGAGTATGCTTTGAAGGCATATTAAAAGAGAGCGCGACACAACTCGGTAGATGCCAGAATTTAACGTAAATGAAAGCCTATTCCGATGCATTTTTCGGAATAGGCTTTATTTTGCGTTAAATGGCCGGAATCTGAGTTGTGGAGCCGTTTTTCTACCAGATTAGAGTATTGAACAAAAGTAAATTTTAAGTCATCTTTCAGTCAAGAAACCGGATGGAATTTTTATCAATATAGGCTTAATTGGAAGAAACCGTATCTGAGGCACTCTTTTTAGCAATATTTGAAGGTTCATAACTGTCTTGTTTCTTGTTAAACAAGATATCAGCGTAGTGAGCGACTTTAACGTTGATGGTTTCCAAATGAGTTTTGAGTTCATCAATTTCGTTAAGGGTTTGTTTTCGCTGGTCCAGCATGATTTGGTAGCGCTCGGGAACGGTTGATTCGCCTTCAATGACCAAGTCAAAGTAATGTTTGATATTTTTGAGCGACATACCGGTATGCCGCAAACAGGTAATCAAGTGAATCCACTCGAGATCCACATCATCAAACACCCGGTTATTATTCTTATCCCGTTTGACGAAGGGGAGTAACCCGTGGTCATGGTAATAACGGACAGTATAGGCGGTAAGTCCTGTTTTTTCAGCAACTTCTTGGACAGAATAAGTCATCTATGAAATTAAACTCCTTTCGATGCAATAATACGTATTAAATTAACAGCAAGTTCATCAATCACATTAACCCATCATAAACATTAGACTAACTGTAAGCAAGTGAAGCACATCATATGACGGTCAGCGCTGAATGTCAACAGCCATTGTGAGAGCTATCATATCTGATACAAACGAGGCTGGTGCCATAAGTTTATATTGGTAAGCATTTCAATTAATTTTTAGCCGGAATTAGTGTTTACTATACTTTGAATCTATACGGCAATATAGCCTAATTACGTGACAAAACTCGGTAGATTCCAGAACCTACCGAGTTTTGTCACAGCTGTTTAGTTTATTATTTACCGCCACTGAGATAGTAATCAATATTTTGATTAGCGGCATCTCGATTAGTTTGTTTAGCGGTTGAAAGCGGAATACCATTAGCACCGCTCAATGCCATTAAAATATCGAAGAATGGTGGTTTAATTCCCAATTCATCCAGATCATCAGGAGAAATTGTGTAACGAATCGAAGCTTCATCGTGGTGTTCTACTTTTTGAACCCAATGAGGTTCGCGGATATTTTCGCGGCCGAGAGCGACTAAGTCAAAGCCCGCATCTGTAGCCTTCGCAGCATCTTCGGGTGTTTGAACGTCGCCAACAACGATCATGGGTACTTTGCCTTGCAGATGTTCTTTGATCGTTTCGTTGAGTGGTGTTGTGATGGTATCGTCAGTTAACGATTTCCGCCAAACGTTACTCATTGAAATATGGAGATAGTCAATTGGTTGATCCTTTAACACATCAACGAACTTCAAGGTGTCATCAAAGGTGATCCCTGGTTTTTCGATTTCTTCAGGGGAGATTCGATAGCCAACGATAAATGGTTTGTCAGCATATTTGTCGACGGCTTCGTTCACTGATTTAATGACTGCTAGTGGGAATTTCATCCGCTTTTTGAGTGTGCCACCCCATTCGTCGGTTCTTTGATTAGAATTAGGGGAGAAGAATTGTTGAATCAGATAGGTATTGGCACCGTGAATTTCCACACCGTCAAAACCCGCTTGAATGGCCCGACGAGCTGCTTCACCAAAATCAACAACGGTTTGTTCAACTTCCTTGGCTGATAAGGCGCGGGGCTGTTCAGAACCTGCCCGAGCGGCTGCAATTGCACTGGCGCTAACGGGTTGCTTGCCTCGAAGAACAGATGATGTACTCATTCGACCAGCACTAAAAATCTGTAAAACGGCTTTAGTACCGTTTTGCTTGATTGCTGAAGCCAACTTGTGCAACCCAGGGATGAACTTATCGTCGGCAACGCTGAGTTCACCTTCAAATCCTTTACCCTCATCATTAACGTTGGCTACGGCAGTGATGTAAAGTCCGACACCACCAGAGTGTTTACGATAATAATCGATTTCGTCTTCGGTGACGTTACCATCGTGAAATGCCATGCATTCGGTCAAAGGTGGAATCACAACCCGATTCTTCAACGTAATATCCTTATTAGGAAATTTGAAAGTATCTAGAAATGAATACGACATGAATAATCCCTCCATTCGTTTGTGATTATTATAACATGATACGGGGTGCAAAACTTACAAATTGTAAGCTTACCTTCAAATTCAAATAAGGTTCAAATTAATATTGACACCGTGTCACTATCTGATATACTAATCTAGTCGATGAAAGTGACACGATGTCACTTGCTTCAGAAAGAGAGGGATTCATCATGGTTTCATCAACATTTGAACATTTATCAGCAGAAAAACAGGCTCGAATTCGTCAGGCACTTTTGAATGAATTTTCGCATTACCCGTTAGCTGATACTCAAGTAGCGCGTATTGTGAAGGACGCCAATATCGCTCGAGGTGCTTTTTACAAGTATTTCGATGATTTAACTGACGCTTATCGCTATGTGTTTGGCGTTGCTATGATTGACATTCATCGGACGATGCCGAAGCGACCAACGCTGGATAATATCGATGAATACGTTGATTCTATCCGCCAGTTTATCTTAGAGGCTGATGATGCAGGTTATCGTGAATTAATCAAGTTGCACTATCAATACAATGAAGGTTTTCTTGGCAGGAGACCCACGACAATCCCGTCAGATGCTGATAGTGCAAAAGAGTGGGCGATTACGGCTTTATACCACCAAACAGTACGTGATGTTGTGCTGGATCCAGAGAGTATGGATGAGCGCATCAAACAGTTACGTGCTGTTTTACAAAACGTTAAATAATTGAAGGAGAACTGTCTATATGTTTTTAGCCCTTAAAGAAATTAAGAAAGAAAAGTTCCGGTCAGGTTTGATTGTGGCCATGATTGTGTTAATCGGGTATCTCATCTTTATTCTAACCAGTTTGGCCCTTGGCTTAGCCCAACAGAATACGGATGCCATCAATTCATGGGATGCCAAGCAGATCACCTTAAACTCAAATGCCAATGTGGATATGCGGCAATCGTTTCTGACTAAAAAACAAGTTGGCCACTTGAGTAAGCAAGAAGCCTTGATTGGTGAAACTTCGGTGGTTGCTAAGGCTAAGAGTCATAAGCAGCTTTCAGCCGTATTTTTAGGTCTAAATGAGGATCAATTTATTTATCAAAATCTCGATCTTCTTGAGGGTCATCGTGTAACTAACAGTCATGAACTGGTCGTGGATACAGCCTTTAAGCAAGAGGGGTACAAACTTGGCAGTCAGTTCAAACTAAATGGTGACAACCAAAAATATACCATCGTTGGCTTTATCAAAAACGCTAAATTAAATATTGCGCCGGTTGTTTACGGCCAAATGAACGATTGGAAGAGCTTACGCGCGATTACTGTTGGACCGGTTGGGTCAGCAGTTGTTTCCAAGGATGCAAATTATCAAAATAACGGCCATGGTGCTAAGACGTATTCCAAGGACCAAGTGGTCAACAAACTGCCTGGTTACCAAGCTCAAAACGGCACCTTTATTTTGATGATTGGTTTTCTCATGGTCATCTCGCTGATTATTATCGCAGTTTTCTTGTACATCTTAACCATGCAGAAACTGCCTAATTACGCGGTGTTGCGTGCTCAAGGCGTGCCAAGTAAAGTGCTCGTTGGTGCAACGATCTCACAATCGATCTTGTTAGTCGTTAGCGGCCTAATCGTGGCAACATTATTCACGGTTATCACTGCTTGGATAATTCCAGCGAACGTTCCCATGGCGTTCGATATTCCTGTCCTTGGGGGCGTTGGCATCGGGTTGCTGGTCATGGCCATGATTGGTGGTTTGATTCCAATCAAATCCGTTGTTAGTGTCGATCCCGTTACCGTTATTGGAGGTTAAATCAATGAGTTCATTTGCAGTTAAAAACGTTAATCAAATTTTCGGTACGGGGACCGCAGAAGTTCATGTTCTCCACGATGTGAATTTTGAGGCCGAACCTGGCACTTTGAGTCTGATTATGGGACCTTCGGGATCCGGTAAGAGTACGTTTCTATCAATCGTTGGTGGCTTATTGACGCCCACGTCAGGAACAGTAGAAGTCAATGGTATCAGCTATAACGAACGCTCCAAGAAGGAACGCGACGCTTTACGGCTAGATTCGATTGGGTTTGTGCTGCAAGCCTACCATCTATTACCGTATCTCACCGTGGCCGACCAGTTCAAGTTAGTTGATAAGATTAAACCCAAAGGAAATCTCTCTAGCGAAGCCTTAACAGATGTGCTTGAAACCTTAGGAATCAACGATCTGTTGAATAAATATCCCAGTGAATTATCAGGTGGTCAGCAACAGCGAGTTGCTATTGCGCGGGCACTGTATCCGGATCCGGCCATCATATTAGCGGATGAACCGACAGCTGCACTGGATAGCGCACGGGTGGCTGTTATCGGCAAGCTTTTGAAAGACCTTGCTGTTAAGCATCATAAGGCTGTAGTGGTGGTGACCCACGATAGCCGTTTGGTTGATTCGGCGGATCGGTTGTACGAAATGAAAGATGGTTATCTGACTAAATCAACGCCAGAAGTATCTAGGTAACGGCGTATTTTTCGGTATTTTAATAACCACATGAAAGACTCCCCACCGTGATTAATCACAGTGAGGAGTCTTTGTATCGTTTACCAACTGAATTGTTCGTAATACATGTTTTCGTGGGATACTCCCGCTTGTATTAAAGCATGCTGCCAAGCTTGTCCCATGCGTGCTGGACCAGAAAACAGGTACAACGCAGGCATTGGAGCTATTGACGAAACCGCTTTGGCAACATCGAAGCGACCGGTTTGAATGTGCACAGTCAGTGTTGATCGTTGAGCAGCGAGTGCCTTTAATCGTGGTACGTAGATCAAATCAGTGGGGCGATGAGCTGAATAGTACAGTATGATGGGTAATTGTGGGTAAGCCTGGACTAGCGCCAGCATAGGAACAACACCTGATCCACCAGCTACGAGTACTAATGGCTTTGCTGGATGTTTAGCAATCATGGTATTGAAGAGGCCAAAACCGCCAGTGAGGTGTGCTTCGGTATTCAGCGGCAGGTTTTGCACAGATCGGGTAAAGTCACCGTCACCACGAATGGCCAGCACTAACTGATTATCCTGAACAGCATTGACAACGGAGAACGGATGTAGTTCACGTAATCCTGCATAATCAGGGAAGCTAATGAAGACGTAATCCCCGGGTTTAACCGTGAGTTGATGGCGTGGCTTTAAACTAAAAGTAAATTCGAAAAAGTTCGGTGCTAGTTCACGTTTTGCCGTAAGCTTACCGTGTGATAACCACCAAGTATCGCGGAGTTTAGCGTAGGCATACGCAAGTGCGACTACTGCGGTGTAACCGTCAAACCACCACATATACGGATGGATTGCCGTGATATAGCCAATGAGCTGCACGTGGATGAACACGAGAACGACAGCAATTAGATTGAGGCGGTGCAACCAAACTGAAAATTCATGTTTGAAGACTTGCTCCAGCCAATGTTTGAGCTGTGCTAAAGCAGGCACCTTGTCTGTGAGCCATCCGGCCATGAATACTAATGAGTACACCATCAAGCCGATGAATAAAATAAGAGCAATATCGCCAGTCGTTTTGACCATGCCACCGGAATGGGTCCCCATTTTATGAAGGAAAGCCAGGATAATAGCGAAAATACTCAGGCAGCCATGTACCATGTAGACACTTGGCAGGCCAATCAGACGATCTAGCCAGTGTGGCCGAGTTGCCAGATAGATAGCGACTAAGAACCAAACGTAAGCGATGGAACCAGCTTGGATAGCGAGACCCCCACTAGTAAATTGACCTGGTAAACCCGCTGCCAAAGTCAGTACTAATGGGAGAGGAAGAATGAATAATACAAGCACCCAGACGAGACTGAGCAGTTTGGGAAAGCGTTTGAGCATGACATCACCCTCTTAGTAACTCGATTTTTGGTCTTATCCGTTCATACATGCCCATTAGGGTTAGTAATTGTAATCGGAAAATTTGATCTGTATCAAGTTAACACTTAAGCTATTGGTGCGCCAGTCCTTGTGACTGAATCTTATGTATCTTATACATTGCTTAAAGTGTTGGTTGCCATTTTTGAGAAGCTATGGCAGTGTCAAACTTTAGGCGCAAAATAGCGTTGCGGATGCTCTATTCAGAACTTCCGCAACGCTATTTTTAATTATGATTGCTAAGTCGAGCCCAAATCGCATGAATACCAAACGCTGAGCCAAAGGACAAACACCACGTCAGTACGTAAACAACTAGAATACCTATCAGGGGGTGCGCCGTTATCAAGGTTTTGCCAAATAACAGCCACAAAATTTCAGACCAAAAAACGTTGGACAAGTATGCCTTATAGGCAAAGCCAGCAAATTGATGCACGAAGTTTGTGAAGGGACGGTTAGCTTTCACCTGATGCAGACACAGTGCAGCGAATAGACCAATGACTGCTAGGTCATAGATCGTCATTGACGGTTTGTAGTAGGGGGCATTACTTAGTTTGATTGGGAAGCCATAACTGAATAATTCATGGTTAGTCCACCAGAGTGTAACCACGAAAACAAGCACAATTGCTGGCCACGATTTCATGATGAATTGGTTAAATTGTTGGCGGTATTGCCAGGCAAGGACACCGAAGATACCATAAATCAAAAAACTGATAAATAAGCGGTCAAATAAGTACCAGTCAGTGGCATGTGGACCACTGAATACCTGCGAGTCGTAGAACCATAACCACAGACCGGCGATTATGACGGTACAGCTAGTCGTCAATACACCACGTTTCGCGTTTTGCCCGCACCAGCGTCCGATAGTCCAGAACAAAGGCATTAAAATAATGAATTGCAGCATCATGGTGTTATACCACAAATGAGGAGCAGCGTTTCCGTTGATAAATTGCCACAGAAAAGTGCCAAGATTATGGTAGTGATTAACTTGCTGCATTTGTGGCATGATCAGTAAATAGATCAACGTCCACCAAATTGTTGGTATGAAAAGCGTGTGCCAGGTGTTTTTAAAGTATTGATGATATGTTAGATTACGATTATTAATGGTCGTACGAGTTGTGGTGTAAAGGATACCGAAAATGAAGGCCGGCGCAGTATATTTAACCAGATTATACAAAACACCAATCCAAATCTGTGCTTGAACACTGGGACTCGTTGTTAACGCGTAGCTCAAAATGGGCTGCGACATCACGGCAGTACATGCGCCAAGTTTTAGATAGTCTCCAATATCGGCTTGGGGGTGAATTAATTGCGAATTAGTCATGAGTTATGTCACCTTAGTTTTGGTTTAAGAAAATTAATCGTGAGATAGTTTAGTGGTTTTGTGTAGGGGTTGCAAGACTAGCATTATTCAGAATGATGTTTCAAAGCTTTGCTAAAACAATAATATCATAATTAAATACCCGTCAGATATGATATCTGACGGGTACAAATGACACTAAGAATTTAAAGTAACGTAATCAAAAATAGTTTCGCTGATAATCAGCATCCAGTTTGAGTAACAAGTCTGCAGACAAACCAGAACGGGATTCAATGCGTCGAGCCATTTCAGTCGTTAGACAACGCTTATGGGTCAGTAATTCTAATACTTGTTGCGTGCTGATACCCAACTGCTGTGCCATTTTATCGGAACTGATCTGGTAGTAGGGCATGGTTTTACGCAAAATATCAGTACGAGCTGTTTCGTGGTAGTAGCGAACGAGATTAAATCGGTTTGGCATTCTTAACACCCCTTAAAAACAATTCACTTATTTAGAATCAGTCACTAATGAATTCAAATATGTTGTGAGATCACTTTTCGAATCAAATGTTTGCGGGTCCACGTATGCAGTTAAGGCATCTTTAACAGTTTGGGGCGATCCTTCACTAATCGATTTTTTCAATTTCTTTTTTCTTATGCGTTTGTTGGTCATACAAAAAAATTCCTCTCTTAGAAATGAAGTTTAACGTGTACGCATAGTCATCTTTTGATGATATACGATAGACTACCGGTAAACGTTGGTTAAACACATTAAAAACAACCTACAATTCTCACCAAAATAGTAGCATAAATTAAGTGCAAATGCACTTATTCAACGTTATTAATTGAGTGAATTTGAGTAGGCTGTTTAATACGATAGGAATGTGTTGAAGATTAAAGTGATTTTTTCTATTCTGGATAATCTCGTTCAATAGATTGACGTAACTTAACAACGTTACTAAAAATAGTTTGTTGCTGCGGCTCTAGCCGGGTCATTAGATTTGCATTTAACTCGCTAATTTTTTGTGTAATTTCGCGGTTTAGTTGGGTACCTTTATCAGTTAAGAATAGCTGGGCGCCACGTTTGTCTCTGGGATTGATCGATTGTTTGATCAATCCCTTTTCAATCAAGTGATTTACCGCCCGGGTGATGGAACTGTGATTTAAATGAACGAGTTGGTTAAAATCACTCTTAGTAATGCCAGGATTTTCACTGATTTTCATCACATAGAAGTAATTAGATGCATTGACTTCGTATGGTGCTAGTATTTTTGTAATGTGGTTCGTGATAACCAGATTCAGTACAGCAACTTGTTGGACGAAATCAGCACCAGAATCTTTGTGACTCATAACGTTCACCTTCAAGGTCTTGAATGGCATAGGGGGTTAACTAATTTCACTGTTATTATAACAGATAAATGGGGGATTAAATGGCTTAGGAGTGTTACGAATTGGTATTTTTGTCCATTGTTTGATTAAGCCAGGCGAAAACTTGCTGGTTATATATGTTCAGAGCACCTATTTGGCAGTGTTCTACGGCACCGTCCACCACGAAATTCGTAAACAAACTGGTCAAGAAGGGACTGGTGACTAAAACCCGTTCTTAGAAAGACAAGCGTAAGATGATCGTGCGCCTAACGGCAGTCGGACGTGAAAGCCTCAGCCAAGTTGACCAGGCGGATATTTCGGAGTGGCAGTTATTGTCTGAGTCCGAACAGCAACAATTCGATGCCTTGATGGATCAGCTGATTGCTGGGCTGGTATCCAAGTACAATGATCCGACCAGTAAGCAACAGCTGGCTAATTTGAAGCAACATTTTATTCAGCACGCGCAGGAAAATTGAACCTCCTTTTAATGAAATTAAATTTAAATATATTATTATATGACGATTGACATATGTGTCAATCGTCATATAATTACCAATGAAAAGGAGGGTTTTTAATGATTTCAAAGAATAATGTACAAGCTTTAATTCAAAATCGAAACGTAACGGCTTACAGTATTGAAAAAGCTACAGGGGTTAGTTCTTCAATAATTACTAAATTACGTAATAAAGTTCGAAGTATCAGTAATTTATCACAAGGTACGATGGAAAAGTTAAGTAATTACTATATGGAACTTTACCAACCAGAGCGTATTTTTTGGGAAAAAGAAGATGAAAACAGATTCTTAAGCTGGATACATGACGTACCACGAGAAAAAAGTCATATTGAAGTTAGACATTCAGTGATTTATGCACAGGACAAAGATGGTAAGCTAAACGTGCCATATGCAGAAAGTTTCCCAATAGACGTAAATATTGAACCTTTTGATTCTGTAACTGAATCACTAGTGGATAAATACACAGAAAAGTACGAGGCAATACAACATCAACAGCATCCGGATAATGCGAGAATTCCAGTGCCGTTACAACCTTTTTATTCAGATTTTCAAGAAGTAAGCTTTATCGAACGAGATAATATGAAGTTGATTCTTCAAAAAATTCGAAATTTATTACAGGATATGCAACCAAATTATGCAGATAAATTACAGCAAGAGAATGAAATCGCTCTTCAAAGAGTGATGGATGGTTTTATGTGTGATTCTGCCACCCCAGAAATGAATTGTTATAGGGGCCTTCTTTTAACTTTAGAACCGATACCAATTCCTGCGAGTCCGGCACGATACTGAGACGTAATAAAATCAATTCTCAATTTTTTTATTAATAACTCGGAAGCTTTATAGGGAAATTTTTAATAATCTGACTGATAGCTGGAGTTCTATTTAATTATCAGCGAGGGTTCATTTAAATAAAAAATTTAAACTTGGAGATAGTGAATAAATGTTTCAGATTTTTACAAATATTATTGAGATATTTTTTTCAGTTGTGATGGTGATAGCAGTGTTATTTATGCATCGAATACCATATATTTTTCAGCAAGCTCTACATGATAATAGAAAAGCTGTTGATAGCAGTGACCTACAAAGGGAATCATTTTTTAAGAAGATTAGTGGTGAAGAGCAAGAAAAAGTGTTTGATCAGTGGACCCGGCAGATAACCTACATGGGCGAAGATAATGATACCGATAAACTGTTGAATCTTGTTCATCGTACTGTCTTGTTTGGATCAAATCGGACGGTTGCTTACACTTCTTCCATGATGCAATATATTTACAAACATCCTAATAATGATGATAATGAAGCGAACAATTATATGATTCCCATGTATGCTTCGTGCATTATAAGTAGCTTGAAACAGGATTTTTCTGGTTATGAAATTTCACCAATTCAAATTATTCAATTAAAAATTTCTGATTATTCTGAGCATGAGGATGAATATAAAAAATGCGTTGTGATTATTGACAAGGATGTTGAAAAAAGGCTACGTGAATCATAGTTTTAGTTGTTATTAAAGCAACTATTACTGAAAATGAAAAGGCTGACTAAATTGAGTATATCAATTTAGTCAGCTTTTTGTTGATATCTATAATTTAGTTAAATTTAATCCATCTAGAAAAGCCACGCGGTTCCTTCCCACGATAACCAATTGCTACTGCCAGAATGGTGACGATTAATCCACCGGCTACGATTAACCACAGCGTTGTACTATACGCACTGCCGTTACCACCACCGTACAACGAGTTGAAGGTCATGTAGACCCCTTGATACATTGGAGTGTGATAACTCAGCCATTGATAGAACGAATTCATGGCTTGGCGTGGAATGATAGCGCCGCCAGCAATGGTCTGCGAGACCATCAAAGGTAATTGAACTAGGAACGATGGGACACCGCCAAATAATAATGCTAGGGAGAAGGAGAGTTCAAAGGCGCCCAGCCCAAACAGCCATTCGCTTCCCAACAGCGACATGAAGGTGCCACCATTAAATTGAATGAAGCATCTCAATAGGGAAACGGTGACCAAGGGACCAATCACAGTTGCCAGAACACCGTTGATCTGCGCCATTAAGAAAGCGGGCCACTTACCCATGGCATAACGAGCGCCCATGAACATCAGGGTTAGGATGATGCTCATGATCATGAGACCTAAGTAAAAGCCCATGTTTAAGAACATTGGTCCCATTTGGTACTGATAGTTACCACCGATCTTGTGCAGGTGAGTAGTGTGGGTATCAGGGGTTGCGGATAACTGTTTGGCAGCCTTTTGCGCCTGCAACTGAGTTTGCTTAGCGATGGTCTGTTTGACCTGTTGCTGCATTTTCTGTTGCATTTGTTTGGCAGCAGCCGGATTCATCTGACCACCTTGTTTGGCTGCAGCGGCTTGCTGTTTGGCGGCATTTGCCTGTGCCTTAGCAGCCACCTGCTTAGCAATTTGTGGTGCCATTTGCTTGGCCATGGCACCAGTGGTTTTGGCCGTCGTCAATTCAGTGGCAATCTTACCTTGGATCGCGCTGATCACTGAACGTGTCACGTTATTTTGTAACAGCCCGTTGGAATCACTGACGTAGAAGTTAAGCTTCGGGTTCTTTCCTGATTCCACATCTTTGGTAAATCCTGCCGGCAGCTGAACGGTCATGGCATCCGTCCGGTTTGACAGCCGTGATTTGGCAGCTGACAGATTGCTGGAAATGGTGACGTGCTTAAAGGGGACGTTATCCTTTAAGCCATTTCTAAGGCTTTTAGTTACTGCGGTTTTATCCTGATCCACAATCGTGATTCTTAACTGATCAGTTGACGTTGGTAACTTACTGAAGCCAGGAACGCCACCTAAAACAAAGAAACCACCGATTATTGCGGGTATGAATAGTGCCAGGTACGCAAATGGACGTTTGAACCATTTTTTCATAAATAATTCCTCCCCTATGTTTTCTTTACAACAATTAGTATGAATCACTTTAGGAGAGGCAACAATCTGCAAAAAAACGCACACCGTCCGATAACGGACAATCTGCGTTAAAGAGTAGGATAACGGTCAGTTAGTTGCAAATCAGTTACTTAGGATCTGTTGATTGACCAACTGAATCACTGTAGATGCTTTGAATCATGCGTTCGCTTAAAGCGGCAGCATCGTCATTCATGCCATTTTTTAGTGACCAGCGAATGTAGTTCAGTACAATAGACGATTCTAAGCTGGAAACAAAATCAGCGGGGGCGTTCTTGTTAGCGCCATAGTGATGGTTAAGTCGGTGCCAGGTGAGACTTAAGCTATGTTCCCAGTGGACAAGTAGATCATAGTTTTCTTCGTGAATATTGAGTAGCACGTTCAATGCATCGCGATGTTTTTGCAGGGTCCTGGCGATCTCTGGGATGGATAGCACGTGCTCTTCTTGATTAATGATGGCAGTGGCGCGCTGTTCAATTAATTGCTGATATAGTAGGGCGTACTGCTTCACCAATTGCCCCAGTAAATCATATTTGTCCTGAAAATGTTCGTAAAAGGTTGACCGGGATACCAACGCAGCTTCACAAATCTGATTGACCGTGATTTTTTGAAATGGCGTGGTTGCTAGCAGGTTTAAGAAGCTTTGTTTAATATCGCGTTCGGTTTTGATGATTCGTTTATCTGTCATGATTATGTCACCAGTAATTTTCGAGTTATTTAGTTCAAGGTTCTTATTTTACATCACTTTTGAAACTTAGTCTTTAGGGTAGTCGCAAGAATCGGGATTGTAAATGAACTTTATTTATTTTATACTGGAACAATCATTCCAGAAAGAGGTAATTACCCATGAGAACCAAATCATTTGACCGAGAAACCGTTCTTAAACAGGCTGTTTACATATTTTGGCGCCAAGGGTACGATGGTACCTCCATGAGCACCCTGGTTAACGAAATGGGAATTAATCGGCAGAGCATGTACGATACGTTTGGCGACAAACATCAGCTTTTTCTGTTGGCGCTGCAGGTGTACTACGAGATGACAAAGACTGAGATCAAGGCAAAACTGACTTCAGCCACTGATCTGGAGGATACTCTTAGAACCATATTTAACGTGTACGCGCATCATGATGATACCGCTCCTGCAGGCTGCTTGATCGTGAATTCGGCCACTGAGTTAGGGGCCGTTGATTCAGAAGTTGGCCAACTCATCGGTCAATACTTCGAATCTGAGAAAGTGGGTTTAACTGAAGTTCTGCGTCAGTTTCAGTCTGAGTTACTGCCCGATGTGGATTTATCAGCATTAGCAGCTATCTTACACAATGCATTAGTTGGTGTCAGAGTCCAATCGCGAATCAATAATCAGATGATTGATGCCGTGATTAATGACACGATACGATCACTACCATGGAAGGAAGGCAAATCATGAAAGCTGCACAAATCAATCAGTACTCTAAATCACTGCATGTTCAAATCAATAATGTTCAGAAGCCCCAACCAGCACCCGGTGAGGTCTTAATCAAAGTAAAGTACGCTGCGGTCAATCCCGTGGACCTGATGAATATCAATGGTAGCGTAAAATTAATCCAAGATTATCAGATGCCACTAACGTTAGGTAACGAAATTTCAGGTGTAGTTGAGAAAACAGGTAGTCAGGTAACAAGATTTGAAGTGGGTGACAAAGTCTACTCGCGTTTGCCTCTGGATAAAATTGGTGGGTTTGCGGAATACGTTGCCGTTGATCAAGATGCCATCTGGTATACACCTAAAAACTTATCATTAAAGCAAGCCGTAGCCGTACCACTGACCGGGCTAACAGCTTATCAAGGTTTAACGGAAGAGTTAGAAGTACAGCCTAATAAAACCTTATTTATTCCTGGGGGTTCCGGTAGCTTTGGCCAAATGGCAGTGCCGATTGCGAAACAAATGGGACTCAAAGTCATTGTTTCCGGTAATGCGGATGCTAAAGAACGGATTACCCAATTAGGCGCCGACCAATATCTCGATTATAAAAAAGAGGATTATTGGACTGTTTTGAGCGCTGTTGATTACATTATTGATACGCGTGGCGCCAAGGAAATTGAACGGGAAGTTGCCCTTTTGAAACATGGTGGCCGGATTTTAAGTTTGGTTGCTGGACCCAACAAGCAGTTTGCGGTATCGAAAGAATTACCATTTTGGAAAACCGTTTTGTTCAGCCTAGCTGGGAGAAAGTGGGATCAGCTTGCCAGTAAGCGTGATAGTGTCTATCGATTCATCTTTGTCCGCGCTGACGGTCAGCAACTCCAGCAAGTCACGAAGATAGTGGCAGAAAACCAGATTGTGCCGACAATTGATGACCACGTTTTTGACCTCGATCATATTAACCAGGCCTTGGAGCTGGTTGCTCATGGCAAAACTCGGGGCAAAGTCGTGATTGAATTTTAATTGAGAAAATGCCCTTCGCCACCCAGATATTTAGTTGTCAAATCAATTACCTGCTGAGCGATTTCATCGACGTATTCTTGGGTGGTATTTTGATTGCCTTGCACGATGTAGAAAACGTGATTGGTATCGGGGGTGACCTTCGTTTTCTCCACTTGTCGGGTTTCTAGATGGCAAATAATTTCGTTACTATCATCAATGTAGCCGTACTCGTTTGCTTTAACTGGTTCAGGTTGGTTGTCAGCGCCAATCGGTACAAAGCGCTCAGTGCCATCGGTAAGCCGTAAGTTAGCGTTGCCATCAATGTGGTCAATATCATGGGCGCCCAGAGCAAGGCGACTTTGAATGGAAATCAAGTTGTAGAGGTCGACGATGGGATTGATTGAGGCGAGGGCACCACGTTTTAAAATTAATTTGAGTAAGGTTGCGGGTGCCGGCGTGTTGTTGCGCTTAGGTAGGTGAACAGCTTTGTGTAAATCCCAAAAGCCTTGAATAATCGGGTCAGTTTTAATTTGATCGCGGTCGAGTCCTTCCAGAGCCTGATTGATTTCAGTCTGAATATAGTCGGTTAATTCAGCTGGATACTGCTGGTTATTCACACCAGTAATTTCAACGCCCCGAATGGTGACACCTAGGTCAAGTACCTTTGGATCAATCACAAATTTCATAACACAACACTCCTTTTTAATTTATTCACAAAAAAAGCATTCGTCCCCATAAACAAGGGACGAATGCGCCGTGATGCCACCCAATTTCGCACTATTAACATAATGCCTCATCGGTACCAACAAAGTCGATACCAGGGAAGCTAACGGTTCCTACCGATCAACCTGCGTGAACAGATTGATATCGTGACAAAGTTCATCTTCACCAGTTAACCAACAGCCTTTTCCATCGACCGGCTTCTCTATAGTCAGTGACACTGGTTACTCTTCTTTGGATAATTTGTTTGTGAAATTAAAGATAGTTATAGCACGATTCGCTGATATAAACAATAGGGTGATTTAACTATTTGATGAGGTCACTTCCCGAGCTAACTGCTGCAGCGACTTTGGCTTGTTAATACGGTAACCTCGTTTATCTTTCTTCAAGTAACCGGCCTTCACAAACTCGGCAAGTACGTATAATAAATGACGGTAGGACACACCTAGGTATTCCGATACTTGGGTGTGTTTTTCGTCGTAATAACCGTTGTGTTCGGTAAGCAGAATAAAAGCTGCCAAACGTTGGGATAGTGTAAAGCCTTGATTTCTAGAGGCTGTTTTAATATTACGAGCGTTTTTATGAGAGAGGTAAATACAAACGTTTTGCAAAAAGGTGGGGTCGGCTAACAACTGGTTCTGATATTTTGCCACCGGCAAAGCTAGACAGTAGCACTCATCAATGACTTGGACGCTAAACGGATCGCTTTTAGCATCCAGTAATTCCATTTCACCGATAAAGCAGGGTGGCGTGAAGAAATCGATGAGGGTGTCTTTACCATTTGCTAGCGAGTCATAGAGCTTAGCTTTACCCTTGACCAAATAAAATAAATATTTTGGTCGAACGAGGTTTTCAACGATGTATTCTTGTGTATTAAACTTTAATAATTGGGCGTTCTGTGCCAGATTAGAGCCAAATAGAGCCTCAAAATGGCATTGAGTCATGAATCGCTGTTTCAATTTTTTGTCGTCAATTAGTTCCATGATTTTACTCCTAGTGTGAGATTTCTCATACTGAGTGTAGCAATTTCGCCGTTATAATTCAATTTGTAAGTAAGGGCTTACATTAAACTCTAGGAGGAATTTTATCATGACTGCACAAAAAATTATTCTCGACTGTGACCCAGGTCACGATGATGCCATTGCTATGTTGATGGCTTACGCTCACCCGGCCATTGATTTACTCGGTATCACCATTGTCGCTGGTAACCAGACGTTGAAAAAGACGGTTCATAACGGCTTAAACGTTGCCCAATTATTGGACATGGATATTAAACTTTACCCAGGCATGCCTCAACCACTGGTTCGCAAACAAGTTGTTGCTGGCAATGTCCACGGCAAGACAGGTTTGGATGGTCCCGTATTTGAAGAATTGAAGCGCCAACCAGAAAAAAAGAACGGTGTTCAGTTTATCATCGATACCTTAATGGCTAGCGACGGCGACATCACCTTGGTGCCAACTGGCCCATTGACCAACATTGCCACTGCCATGCGGATGGAACCACTGATTATCCCTAAGATTAAGGAAATCGTTTTAATGGGTGGGGCTTATGGCACTGGTAACTTTACACCTTCAGCTGAATTTAACATTTACGCCGATCCGGAAGCAGCCTACGTGGTCTTCAAATCAGGTGCGCCAATCGTCATGATGGGCCTCGATTTAACTAACCAAACGGTCTGCACCCCAGACGTTATTGAACGGATGGAAGAAATTGGTAACAAGGCCGGTAAGTTATTCGGTGACCTCATGCGCTTCACGTTGAAGACGCAGTTCGAAGAGTTTGGACTGGAAGCTGGTCCGATTCACGATGCGACTACCATTGGTTACTTGATTGATCCAACGCTGTTTGACATGCAGGACATGTTTGTGGAAGTCGATATTAACCGGGGGCCATGTTACGGTCGGACAGTTTGCGATGAATTAAACGTGCTCAAGCAGACACCAAACGCCAAGGTCGGAAAGAAAATCAATCGTGATGGGTTCTTCGACTTAGTAGCTGACTGCATTAAAACCTACAAGTGATCGAAAAAGGGGGTAGGTGACGATGTACGTTTTGATTAACCTAATTGGCTTGATTGTGTTTGTGGCAATTGGACTGCTATTTTCACAAGATCGAAAGGCCATTAATTGGCGTTCCGTTGGTATTATGCTAGTTATTAATTTAGCCATGGCGTGGTTCTTTACCAGTTTCTCAGCTGGTCGCGGAGCGGTGAAAGCTGCTGCTGACGGGTTTAACTGGCTGGTGCAAGTGTCATATCAAGGCATTGTTTTCGCACTGCCAAACTGGGTGACGCCACAATTTGGTGGAACGGCTAAAGCAATGAATTTCGTCACCAGTGCGCTGTTACCCGTGCTGATGATCGTACCGTTGTTTGATATTCTAACTTATATTGGCGTTTTACCTTGGATCATCAAGTGGGTGGGTCGTGGACTGTCATTTATTACCGGGCAACCGCGGTTTGAATCATTTTTCGCTATTGAAATGATGTTTTTGGGGAATACAGAGGTTCTTGCCATTTCTGGCCGGCAACTGCGTCAAATGAGTGCCCGCCGAAACGTGACACTGGCCATGATGTCCATGAGTTGTGTCACTGCTTCAATCCTCGGCGCTTATACCCAAATGGTACCTGGACAATTTGTCTTAACAGCGGTGCCAATTAACTGTTTGAATGCGATTATCGTCACTAATTTGCTGAATCCAGTGAAGGTTTCACCAGAAGAAGATATCGTTGCTACTGTGAATCCAGAAGAAGGTGGAGACAACAAGCGGGAACCGTTCTTCTCTTACTTGGGGGACTCGATTTTGGGTGCTGGCCGCTTGATTTTGATTATTACCGCAAACGTTATCGCATTCGTTGCTTTAGCAGCTCTAGCTGACAAGCTATTGGGACTGATCTGGCAGCCTTTGTCACTGGAACACATCGTTGGGGTCATTATGTTTCCATTTGCTTGGTTACTGGGTTTTCCCGTACACGATGCTTGGATCTTGTCACAGGATATGGGTTTAAAACTGGTTACTAACGAGTTCGTGGTGATGGGCAAAGTTGCCGGTAACGTCATCAACAGTTACACACCGCATTTACGTGCCGTGATGACCGTCTTTTTAACCTCGTTTGCTAACTTTGGTACTACTGGGATGATTATCGGTGCGTTCAAAGGTTTAGTAGATAAGGAAAAGAACGACCTAGTGGCAAAAAATGTGGGTTACATGTTGCTTTCCGGTATTCTGGTTTCGCTATTATCCGCAGGCTTGGTAGGTTTGTTCGTGTGGTAATCGAAAATCGACGCTTGCAAGAACCAATGATGATCTTCAAATAGTTTAAAAGCTTGTTACTAAAAAACTCACTCTATGCAAATAGGGTGAATTTTTTTAACTATAATTAAAGCGTCAATTGGTAAAAGCGGCTATCACGATCAGGAAAGGCGTACTCCACACCCAAGTCTTCATAGGAACACTGAACGAAGCCCTGACGTTCATAAAAACGATGGGAACGGTGCTCACCCTCTGGTGTATCAAGTACTAATCGTTGGAACCCACGGTGTTTAGCTTCTTCTAGGAGAGTTTGATAGAGCTGCCAACCTAAACTGACCGGCCGACCCCGAAATTGGGGGTAAATGAAGAATTTTTTTAAAACGGCAGTGGTGTCCGTGACACGTAAAAGCCCAATGCATCCAGCGACGTGGCCGTCGTCGTCAAAACTGATCCAAAACTGACCGCCACGATTTTGATAATAATCGGGAATTTCGAAAACGTCTGGTTGTTCGGCCATGGGGATACCCAAACCAGCCTCTTTATTTTGGCAGTATAGGATTAAATCGACTAATTCGGCGATAACATTGGGATTAGATTTGAATGGTTGAATTTTCATAAAAAGCCTCCTAATTTCTACTGATGTCTTCTAGTATATAGTTGTCTAAAGGTTCAGTCTAGTTGAAATTATTGAGCTTTCACTTCAATAATATTGAATCTTATTTACGAATCAGTCGGAAATCAAGAGGTGATGAAATGGATCTGAAATATTTAAAAACCATCCAAGCGATTCAGACTGCGGGTAGTTTTCAAAAAGCTGCGGCATTACTGAATTACGCGCCTTCAACGGTTACTTTCCAGGTGCAGCAAGTTGAAACGCAACTTGGTATCAACCTTTTTAATAAAGTAGGGCGCAAAATGGTGTTAACTAGTCAAGGTACCGCGGCCATGCCGTTGATTAACCAATTGGTGGCGGATGCTGCCGCGCTTGAACGCCTTGCGGACCATGCAGATGAACCAGTGGGTCGCTTAGTTGTAGCGGTACCGGAGTCTTTGCTAACTTACCAGATGCAAGATGTTTTAAAACAGTTTAAACAGCAAGCACCGGGGGTAGAACTGGTGATTCGAGTGTTAAACTGCTACGATATCTATTCACAAATGGTGGATGGTAAAGCTGATATTGCGATCCATTATGATGTACGTAATTATCCTGCAGCAATTCACACGGGGGTGATTAAAGATTACTCATTGTCATTAGTTGCCGCACCAGAACTAGCTGATGAAGATTTCATTACCCCAGATCAGGATAAGAATGTGTGCGCCTTGATGAATGATCCACACGCACGGTATTTAGAATTATTTGATCAGTATTTGGCTGAAAAACGGATACGTTTAAGACCAGAGATGGAGTTGTGGAGCATTGAAACGATTCGTAACTCAACCATTTCTGGATTAGGAGTGACCTTTTTACCAACGTTCTGTGTGCAAGATGCGCTGAATTCGGGACAATTGGTTACTATTCGTACGGACATGGTTGCACCTAAATTAACCGCGATTTACTCGTATCGACAACTGAGTGTTGCCGGTGAATTATTTGTCCAATTACTGAGTGAAATGAATTAATGTTTGTCTTGGTCTTGAAAAGACGGTAGTGATAAAAAAATATGTTGCCGACTACACAAAAGTGTTGCCAGCCACATATTTTCGTGATAAGCTTTAAATTGTAAGTGCTAATAGATAAAGATCTGGACCAGAAACCGCAAGAACAGATAGGAAACATTTTTTTAATTTAACAAGTTATTAAGTGAGCATGATTGGCAATCACCATGGATATGACTCAAAAATGACTGATATCGACTACTTGCCGTTAGCTTCAGTTGATAGATTAGAACTGATTTGATTGGCCATTGAAACAAAGGCCTCCTGGTCGTCCTTGGAGAGTCCTTTCAACAAAATCATTTCCGCGTGATCGAGGATTTGCTTAACTTGTTGAGCTGTTATTTGACCCTGATCCGTTAAGGAGACCAAGGTAATCCGGCCATCTGCGGTTGATTTCACCGTCGAGACCAAGCCGGATGACACTAGTCGTGAAACGGTTTTGGCAATCGTTGAATGATTCACAACCAACCGTTTGACAAGGTCATTTTGTGACAGCTCGCCGTAGTTTAATAATTCGACCAAAACATTTTCTTGGCCAGGATAGATACCAACCTGACGTAGTTGTTTGGTGACTAATGACCGGTAGCCACTGGTCATCCGCCAAAGCGCAGTGATCGCTGGATAATTGACAGAGTAAATGCAATTTGTGAATCTAGAAGATACGGAGGAATAGAAGGATGTCAAAAGAGACAGTTGTGACGTTGATTACTGGTGCAGAAAAAGGGCTTGGTCGCGAATATGCTGAACAGTTGGGCAAAAAGGGCCAGCATATTTTTATCGGTGCCTATGACATGGATGCTGGTAAGAAGACCCAGGAAGAACTGAATGCAGAAGGAATCTCGGTGGACCTGGTTCATTGCGATATCACGGATCAAAGCACTATTGACAGCACCATGGCTGCCATTGACAAGAAGTTTGGCTACCTAAACATTCTGCTAAATAATGCCGGTATTTCTGGTGGTGCACCGAAGAAACCATCCGAAACCTCAGATGAATTTCTACGGAAGGTTTTTGATACCAACTTTTTTGGCACCACAGCGATGGTTCGTACCGCTTTACCATTACTGAAGAAAGCACCATTTGGTAAAATTTTGAACGTTTCCAGTGAAATGGGTTCATTGACTGCCGCTATGGATAAGATTTCTTTATTCTACCACTTGAATTCGTTTGCCTACTCTGCTTCGAAGGGTGCTGTTAACTGGATCACTGTTTCCTTTGCCAAGGAGCTTGAGGGGACTAGTGTAACGGTTAACTCAGTCGATCCCGGCATGACTGCAACGGATCTGCTCAACAAAAAAGCCTTTGAGGAACACGGTGCCCAATCAGTTGCTGATGGTGCCCGTCGAGGAATCGAAATGGCTAGTGACCCTAAGAATGATGCTAACGGGACCTTTACTCAAGAAGCGGGTAAGGTTGCTTGGTAATCAGATTAGTTTTCAGTTTTAAAAAATAAACTCATTTTGACGATAATCATCACACTTTATTGGAGTGATGATTATTTTTTATGTTAAAAATACCGTTTTTTGGGGTTTTATAGGGGGTATAAACTTAATGATTTAACAAAGTTAGGAAATAACTATGCACGCGCATATATTTATGCTATACTCATTTTGGTTCAAAAGTTAAACGACATTGTTTTGAGATTTAAGATGAACAGTCGACAGGTAGTTGGCTGAAAAATTTTTAAATAAAACTATGCACGTGCATATAAATGTGCTACACTCATTTCACTTAAAGGTTTGGCTCACGAATAGGTGAGCAGTTACAGGAGGATTAGCTTGAAACTTATTACAGTAGAAGAACATTACGATACTGATAAAAACATTAGTCAGTTCAACAAGTATTCGGAAGTTAAAAACAATAACCCAAGACAAGATCAGTTAAGGCCTGACCTGGTAGATTTCAGTAACAAGATTGCTTACATGGATAAAAACGGCATTGATATGCAAGTGATTTCTGACGCTGGTAACTCACCACAAGTTTTGCCTGATCAATACGCTGTTTCTGGTGCCCATGCTCAAAACGAAACCTTAGCTGAAAAAATCAGTCAATATCCAGAACGGTTTGCTGGTTTAGCAACTTTACCAGCCAACGTACCAGATAAGGCTGCCGAAGAGCTGGAATACGCCGTGACTAGGTTAGGCATGAAGGGCGGTATCATTAGCGGCAGTATCAACGGACAGTTCCTTGATGATCCGAAATTTGAAGCCATTTTTGCCATGGCTGACAAGCTTGGCACCACCCTTTATCTGCATCCCGGTGTCATTTCCAATGACCAAAAGGCCATGTTATATGACAGCAAGGCCTACTCAGCATTAGGCGCAACCATGATGGCCGGCGCAATGTGGGGCTGGCACATGGAAGCCGGTATTCAGGTACTGCGGATTATTACGGCCGGTTTGTTGGAAAAATATCCTAACGTGAAATTAGCTACTGGTCACTGGGGTGAATTTATCCCGATGTTCGTGGAACGAATCAACGGTTTCAGCCCAATTATTACAGATTTACCACTGAAGTTCTCGGATTACTACAGACGCCAGGTTTATCTGTCACCATCCGGAATGTTTACTGCACCACAGATGCAGTTAGCTTTAACTGAAATGGGCGCCGATCACATCATGTGGTCAGAGGACTTTCCATACGTTCAATCAGGCAAAACGGTTCGTGAATTTCTGGAACAAGCCGATGTGACGGATGAGCAACGAGAAACAATCGCACATGGTACTGCGGAAAAATTATTTAACCTGTAAGAAGGATAGAATTAGACTTGCATAGTTGCAAAGAAGAGTCATATTAAATAGAAGGTTTACTAAAAAGGAGAACAAATCTTATGAAAATTGGTATTATTGGGGCTACGGGTAACGTTGGTCAAGTTGTCACTCGGGAAGCTATGAACCGAGGGCATGAAGTTACGGCGCTCGTTCGTGATGGCGAAAAGGCTAAGAATTTACTGGGAAATGACGTCACCATTGTTGAAAAAGATGCCATGACGCTGACCCGTGATGACTTAGCTGGTTATGACGTTGTGGTTGATGCCTTTGCGTCAGATAAAACTTACCAACACCTTGATTTAGCCGCTCGTTTAGTGAGCTTTTTTAGGGAAGATGACAGTACTCGTTTGGCGTTTGTTGTTGGTGCCTCAATTCTTCACAATGAAACGGGCGAAACGTTACTTGCTGACACGCTTAAAAAGTACGCTGGCCAACCTTGGCTTGGTGGCATGATCCAACAAGATCACGAATACGACTTTATTAAGTGGGTTGAAGACGTGAACTGGACTGTTATTACCCCATCAACTGAATTTGTTGACGGTCCTAAGACCAGCTATAAGTTGGGTACTGACCAGGTGATTATCAGTGCTGATGGTAAAGCTGAAGTTTCTTTCGCTAACTTCGCCGCTGCTTTATTGGACGAAATCGAAACTCCTAAGCATATTCGTCAGCAGTTCGCCGTTGTCAACGCTTAGGTGGTGATTGCATGATTGCAGATAAAAACGAAAATACCATCAGCAAACAGTTGCATACGGCTTCCAATATGGCTATTCGAGTATTGGAAAAAAGGTTAAAACCTTTTGGTGTCAATCGGGCACAATTCTTCTTCATTTTGAAATTGCACGATGATCCGGGAATTACCCAAGATGAGTTGGTACGCTCGGATAGTCGTCATCAAAGCAATGTCAATCGCGAAATCGCTAAATTGGCTAAAATGGGTTTGGTAGATAAGCGACAGTCACCAACGGATGGCCGCCGTTATGAGCTTAAACTGACCACTGCTGGTGAGGAGCTGTATCCTAAGATCAAGGCTGCACTGGAGACGCAAGAAGACGCTTTAAAACAGTGTTTAGCAGTCACCGATGGTCGTGTGACTCAGGCTGATTTCTTAGCAATCCTTAAGCAGATTGCACAACTTGAGGGATGAGCCACTATAATTAAACGATTACTTTTAAAGCCTAATATCTAAGTGGTAAAGCCACTTAGATATTAGGCTTTTTTCGCATATTGATGATGTTTGCGGAGTGCATAAAAAAGAAGACCAATCGGAAAGATTGATCTTCTCTTAAATTCTGGAGGGGAGGGCAATAGCGATATTCGCTATGTCTATCCTGGCTTGATCTCCAGTCTACTGATTATTTGTCGGCGGTTTCTTTTCTTTTAAGACCGAACAGACTCAATAGACTCAGCATTATCAAGCCAAGAACCCCAGCTGTTTTAGTTTGATTCGATTGTTCATTGGTTTGTGGTAATTCACCGGTAGCGGATTGACCCTTCTGCTGACCAGTTGTGGTTTTACCGGAAGTCGCCACTGAATGCGACAACTGGGTGTTGGTTACTGCGGTTGGTGAACCGTGACCAGCAAACTGGCTGATACCTTGACTGGCTTCGGTTTCAGTTACAGTTACGTTTTGACTGGTAGCTGTCTCACTGTCGGTATCTGTCGTTGTTGGCGTTTCAGTCGGGACTGTATCTGGTTGCGTCGTCTCATCAGTTGGTGAGATATCGGTACCAGTCTGCGGCGTGTTATCAGTGTTACCAGGATTATTGTTATCGCCAGGTTGACTAGGATTGTTGCCGTTGGTGCTGTTTGCGGTATAGGTCACGTATCCAGCATCGCCAGGCTTGTCCTTTGGCCCGTTGACAGTAATCGTGCCGTCCGGGTTAACTGTAGCACTCACCACAGACTTATCAGCTGTATAGCCGTCGATTGTTGGAACGGGAACAGAGATAGTTTCACCAACTTTACCAGTAACATTGGTAGCCGTTTGAGACCCTTGACTACTTGGAATGGCAACATCGGCCCTAACTTGATTGCCAGTATAGACAATCGTGATAGTCGTCGTGTTTGTTGGCGCATCGGTAATCATTGGATATTCAGCTGCAACACTAGTTTGATCTGGTGTATAACCCGTGATGGTTGGAGCAGTCATGGCTGTATACCAATCTATTGGGGTATATGCATTAGTTGGCTTACCAGTAGCCGCATTAATAGTTTGTACCCAGTTAACAGTTTGAACAACGTCTGGTGAAACCGTCTTACCTGTGCTGTCAACAAAGTGAATCGTCCGCGTTGTGGTGGTGTGGTTGAAACTTTCAGCAGGTGAAATTGGCAGCGTCCAGCTTTGATCCTTTGCGATGTCGGTATCAAATTGTTTTGGTGCCGAACTTAAGATTTGTTCAATGGTAGTACCAAACGTATTGGAAGTGATACTGTAGCCATCGGGAATCAAGGCTAAGATGGCATTAGTGTCATAGTTAATCTCACTATTTGAAGCACCAGTCGTCGTCCAAGTCTTGTCGCCAACTTTAACAATCATGGTTTGGGTATCAGCTGCGTAGGTGACGGTGATGTCCTTGGCATTTTCGGGATTATCGGTGATCATTGGATAATCTTCGGCAATATCAGTGGTTTCGGGCGTATACCCAGCAACCGTTGGAACAGTTACGCTGGTATACCAATCCATTGGGGTATAGACATCAGTCGGTTGACCAGTAGCAGCGTTGACTGTTTGCACCCAGTTAATGGTTTGAATCACGTCAGGTGAAATGGTCTGGCCGTTTTCATCAACAAAGTGAATCGTCCGCGTCGTAGTCGTGTGGTTGAAACTTTCCTTTGGGGAAATTTGCAAAGTCCAAGTTTGATTATGTTTGGAATCTGTGTCAAATTTAGCCGGTGCCAATTTGAGCGCGTCTTCGATAGTAGTTGCTGATTGGTTGCTATCGATACTGTAGCCATCTGGAATCAAAGCTAAGATAGCTTGGGTATCGTAGTTGATAGCGGTATCGGATTTGCCAGTGGTGGTCCAAGTCTTGTCACCAACCTTCACAACCATAGTTTGGGTATCGGCTGTGTAAGTAACGGTGATATCAGTAGCGTTTACAGGCTTGTCGGTGATCATTGGGTAGTCTTCGGCAATGTTGCTGGTATCAGGTGTGTAACCATCAATGGTAGGAACAGTCGCACTAGTATACCAATCCATTGGTCGGTATGCATCTGTCGGTTCGCCAGTAGCAGCGTTGACTGTTTGCACCCAGTTAACGGTTTGGACCACGTCAGGTGAAACGGTTTGGCCGTTTTCATCGACAAAGTGAATCGTTCGCGTCGTAGTAGTATGGTTAAAGCTTTCAGCAGGTGAAATTGGCAGCGTCCAGCTTTGATCTTTTGCGATGTCGGTATCAAATTGTTTTGGTGCCGAACTTAAGATTTGTTCAATGGTAGTACCAAACGTATTGGAAGTGATACTGTAGCCATCGGGAACCAAGGCTAAGATGGCATTAGCGTCATAGTTAATATCGCTATTTGAAGGCCCCGTGGTGGTCCAAGTCTTGTCGCCAACCTTAACAGTCATGGTTTGTGTATCGGCTGTGTAAGTGACAGTGATATCTTTAGCATTTTCAGGCTTATCGGTGATCACTGGATAATCTTCAACAACGTTACTGATATCAGGCGTATACCCCGCAATTGCGGGAACGGTAATGCTGGTATACCAATCCATTGGAGAATAAGCACTATTTTCTGGATCAGTAGTTGCGTCGTTAGTCCGAACCCAGTTCACGGTTTGAACAATGTCTGGTGAAACAGTCTTACCAGTGCTATCAACGAAATGAATCGTCCGCGTCGTTGTGGTGTGGTTAAAGTCCTCTGCTGGTTTTAGTGGCAGTGTAATTGACTGATTATTAGCTGTATCATCGTCAAATGTTGTTGGAGCATTGATTTGTTTTAAGATATTGTCAAATACGTCTTTAGAAGTATTACTGTTGATCGTGTAGCCTTTTGGAACGAGGGCCAAAATAGCCTGTTGATCGTAGTTAATTGCACTATCTGACGGACCAGTAGTCGTCCAAGTTTTATCGCCAACTTTCACAACCATGGTTTGGGTATCGGCTTTGTAGTCAATAGCAACGGTGTTTTCGCCGCCAGCAGCCAAGGTAATGAACTGTGGTGAAAGTGTATAGCCTTTAACTGCGGGAACGGTATATGCTACAGAAACAGCATTGCCCTTATTATCAGTTGTTGGTTTGGTAGTGCCTTCTTGATAGAACGCAATCACTTGCCCAGGCGTACCATTAATATCTGATTGGGCAACCTTAGGCATATTGCTGGTAATGTTTAGTTTGGCGTCTGCTGGGACATAGGTATATTTGTTGATTGTGACGCTATAAGCGGCTTTTGAAGAGGCCGTAGCGGCGGTGACACCGAGTAAATAGTTCTTACCAACTTGGTCATCCGCAATAGTTTGAGTGTACGTTTTAACAATTTGGTTATTATTGTCCACAATATTGGTTGCCAGTTGTTTGGTGTCAGCCTTATAGGTAACGTCAAATGTATAGTTTAAGCTGCCATTGGATGCTCCTTGAGGTAGTGCAACACCGGTATCATATACACCGCCAGTAGCTTGCTTGCTATTACTGCCCGACTGGTAAATGACCCAGTTTTCTAATTTGGTGAATATTTGACCGTCATTTTTTTCAGGCGATTGTTTAATAGCATCGGTGGAAATAATGTAACTAATTGTCCCATCAGTGTCTCTAACTAAGCCCATGTCACTGCCGCGGCCAGCTTTAGTCATGGCATCAGACATTGATACTGGTTGAAAGGAAACAGCCATACCGTCACCACCGAGCCAGCCGCCCATGGTGCTATCCCACTTAACGTTTACTGTGGCATTTAAGCTAAAGTCAGTATTGAAGTCAACTGCGTCTTTAGCCACAACCACACCGTTTTGAACGTAAGTAGGATCGGTGGGGTTAGTTAAATCCACGGTGTTGCCGTTGATTTTAGGTGTAGTAGTTCCGTTGCTACCGCCAGCAACAAAGTTCTTAGCAACGTCTTCACCTGAAACCTCAGTTGGGGTATCGTTACTGCTACCAGTATTATGCGGATCCGTTGAAGCCGCACCCGATTTGTCGGCGGTGGTAACAGTTGGTCCTACAGAGAGTGTGGGTGTTTCTGGCCTCGGAACAGGCGCCGGCGTTGGAGCCGTCACATGTGCTGCTTGTGGGACCGGTTGGTTGCCCGTACCGGCAGCTGAATTATTGATGTTTGGTTGTGCTGGTTGGTCGACGTTTCGATCTGCAACAGGGGTATCTGTCGATGGATTGCCTGTGTTATCGGATGATAAAGTAGTTGATCCTTTTTGAGAACCCGTATCGGCTGCTGCTTTTCCGGGCGAGTTAGTTTGACTAATGGTGGGGGCTGGCTCATTAATCGTGTTTTCTGCCGCATTGGCGTTGGTCGTCATTACAAATGAAACGCCAGTAAGGGTAGCCATAGTGATGCCCATAGCTACCCAACTTTTGCCTCTTTTATAAAGATTCACGTGATACTTTTTTTCAATAAATGGTGATCTCATATTATTTTTTGACATAGTAAATCCCCTACTCCTTTTTGTATAAGCCCACGTTACAATAACAAATTGATAATGTTTCACCCTCCATCACCGATGATATCATAAAGCACATTTAAAGTAATTAAAAACACTTATGAAAAATAAGTTCATGTTTGTAGACTTATACATTAACGTTTTCGGTTAATTTTCACGAATATGATGAATGAAATTTTTAATAAATCTTTCACAATAAAGCAATGATAACGAATAAAGGCAATTCGTACATTAGCTTTTTCAAAGTACTTTTTACTTAAAATAGTTGTGCCTCAGTAAATTAGTGGTATATTAATCTTGATGGTAATTTATCAAGCAGTAAGTGGCTGTGATTTCCCCAAGGGGCTCACAGCCATTTACTTTAAAAGAAGTCTGTTTAATTGAAATAGGGTATTAAATCCTTAATAATAAGATTATTAAATAGAAAAGGGGTCACATCATGAAAGTGATTAACGTGGAATTGGCGGTTAAGCCGGGACAGCAGGCAGACTATGAGGCATTTATCGATAAACTGGTTCAGGGGTCACGCAACGAGGCTGGTAATGTGAGTTATAATCATTTCAAGAAACTCGGCAGTGATACGGATTATGAGATTATTGAGCACTGGCAAGACGCTGATGCCGTAGCTTTTCACAATGATACCCCGCATTTTCAAGCTTTTCTGAGCGGTGTTGGTGACTTTCTGACGGCTGACCCAGTAATTATTCGCATGGATTATAATGAATAGCATGTTCGTCTAAAGCAAAATGACTTCAAGGTGCCTAAGTGGCACCTTGAAGTCATTTTTGCATTACGAAAATTTTTCGATGATTTTGTTCCGCGGATGACTGCTCAGATAAGCGCGAATCTGTTTGCCTAACTGCTGAGCCATGGTAGCTGTAGCGGCCATTTGTTGAGGAGTAATGTTATTGATATGCAGGCCACCAATAATAAAGGCGTTGCTCTGTAAAACTGGCGCAATAATTTTAGCAATCCGTTCGGTGAGGACACCTTCTTGGTGATGGTGGCCTGGTCGACTTGGTAATGCAACCGTTTGTGTGAGCTGATGAGGGCTGACAATAGTCACAACGCCATAATGTGGCACATCACCGCCAGTGATTTCTAATAGGACATCTTGATTTTCACGGGACAGTTTTGCACACATCTCAAAACCTGCCTGATTCACTTTGAATGTCTTCTCAAACATGATGCTCTACCTGCCTGTTAGTCTTCTTGGCCGTTGCTAACCCTTGCCAACGTGAGCTGTAATCGTTGCTGAGGTGTAAGTGGTCTAGCAATTTCATCGTATTGTGATCGATTAAGTCGTCAATTGTTTTGGGGTTGTTATAGAAGGCTGGAATGGGCGGAATGATTTCCACTCCCATCCGCGAAAGTTTCAGCATGTTTTCGAGGTGAATTTGGTTAAAGGGGGATTCACGAGGCACTAACAGTAGTGGTCGGCGCTCCTTTAGAGTGACGTCAGCTGCTCGAGCAATCAGATTATCTGCTAACCCGGTTGCGATGCCAGCTACGGTTTTCATGCTAGCTGGAACAATGACCATCCCGTCGTGTTGAAAACTGCCACTGGCAATTGCCGCGCCCATGTCACGATCATCGTATACTACGTCAGCTAACTCACGAACTTCTTTTTCGTTGTAGCCAGTATGTTCAACGGCTAAGTTTTCCTTAGCCCACCGACTCATGACTAAGTGAGTTTCAATACTGGGGTCTTGGGCTAACGCTTCAAGTAGTCGAACACCGTAGATTGTTCCGGATGCGCCAGTAATGCCAACAACAATTTTCTTCATCTAAGTTCCTCCTTAATCAGCCAAAGCTAACGTTACTTTAAATAATCTCGCCAATTTGGCATTTCTTTGAAGCCGGCTCGCTTGAATTCGTGCTTCATGGTATATGGCACCGTCCCATCTAAAACCAGTTTTGATGACATGCCACGTACACGGATACGGGCAGGATCGTATTCTGGTAATTCAGAAGGATCCAGTGGATGGTTTCGCATGCCTTCAAGGACCATGATGTCACGGTCTGCTTGGAAACGGGTGTTAATCGTCCACATGACGTCGTTCCAATCAAAAATGTCCACGTCATCATCAACTAGGATGACGGTTTTTAATTCTTTAAATGCTGAGAATGCTAGTAGTGCAGCTTGACGTTGAATGCCTTCGTCGGCTTCATCATCTTTATGGATCTGCATGATTGTCATGAGCTTGCCACCACCAGCTGGTGCATTATAGACGTTCTTCACTTTTCCTGGAATAGCGCGGTCAACTAAGCTTAAAATAGAGGCTTCAGTTGGAATGCCCGCCATAGAAACGTGTTCTTCTGAGGGGCCAATGGTTGTTTGAACGATTGGGTTGTCTTTACGATGGGTAACGGCTTTAATCTTAACCACGTTCACTGCAGGGTTGGCTGAGCCGTTGTAGCCTGGAAATTCAGGCATGGCATAACCGGTGTTAGTATTGATATCTTCCTGCATTTTTTCATTTGGTAAGATTTCAGCTTCGATGACCCATTCTGAGCGGGCAATGGCTTTAGCGTCCACCGTGGTACCTTGAACAACGTCTACGGGTTGATTTCGTAATGCGCCAGCAACCTGCAGTTCATTGTAGCCAAGCGGTGTGGTCGGTGGCTCAAAAGTGGCACCAATTGTGATGGCAGGGTCTAAACCAATGTTGATGGTGATCGGCATTGGTTTGTTTTCTGCTTCGTATTGCTTCAAGAACGCACCAATGTGACGGCCACCAGGCATAATGTACATACCAATGGTGTCGCGGTCTTCTAGAACCATCCGGTGAATCGTGACGTCTTCTTTATCACCAGCTGGACTGTGACCATAAACGACACCCATGGTAATGTAGGGACCCGCATCTTCTGGCGTGTTGGTTGGCGCAGCCAGAAGTTTACGAATATCGAAATCAGGGTCACCGGCTAAATGAACGACTTCTTGAGCGGGTGCCTCTTCATGTGTCACTTCGACTGGCTTAACCGGATGGGTTACAGCTTCGTTTAGCATTTGACCCAAAGTGTGGTAGTCATGATGCAAAATCTGGCCAACCCGTTTTCGGGAAGCTTGCAGGCCAATCAGTACCCGAGAATTGGGAAAACCTTTGACGTTATTGAACATCATGGTTGGACCTTCTTGAGTCGGGCGCTGAACGGTACCACCAGCGCCAATATAGCGGTAAACACCAGCTAAATCGGCGTTAGGATCAATTTTCTTATCGGTTTCATGGTATTGTCCTGGAATTGATTTCATCTCATCTAGCACTTTACGTAAGTCATATTTGTCTGACATCGTTCATTCCTCCGTTTTCTTATACTTAAATTATATGGGGAGTGAAGAGGTGGAACAATTCAGAATAGATGACTGAGTATGCCGAATTGGAATAGTCGGTGAATAATAAAGGAGCGCCCGTTTATTTCTGCTGAATGAAGGTCCAAAAGCTGTCGCTGGCGTGACTGTGAGTCCCAGTTTTACGTAGAAATGCCAGTTGGGAACTGACAGTAGGCGTTAATTTAATGGCGGTTAAATCCGGATAATCCCTAAGGTCAACGGTCTTTTTCATCATGATGGATAAGCCGAACCCGCGGCTGATCATGCCAAGAATCAAGTCAATTCGCTGACCCTTATAGGTGATTTTGGGGGTTATTCCAGCTTCATTAAAGAGTTGTTGGATGGGTTGATAGGTATAGGTAGACTCGCCCAGTAGCAGTAAATCACTGTCAGCAAGGTCAGCTGCTTCAAGAGTCGTTTGATTGGCCAGAGGTGATGATTTAGGTAAAACCACGTAAAATTCATCCGTTTCACTAACGCAAGATTCAACGTTTAGAGTTGATTTAGCGAATAATCGGGTAAAAACAATGTCGGCAGTGTCATTGCTTAGTGCACGTTCTACGGCATCGTTTTCAATTTCGGTCATTTGCAAGTTCACTTCCGGATGAAGACGATGGTAACTAGCGATTTGATTGAACGCCCGATATCCTGAAATAGAGGGAATCGTCATGAGTTTAAGAGACTCATTTTGTTTGGTAATGGTAGCACTGAGATCGTTTGCGGCGGCCAGAACGGCTTGCGCTTTTGGGAGTAACTCCTGTCCCATGACGGTCAGTTGAACTTGATGATGTGCTCTAGAGAAGAGGATGACACCCCACTCTTTTTCAAGGGATAAGATTTGTTTCGAAACGGTTGCTTGCGTGGTATATAGTTGTTCGGCGGCTTCAGTATAGCTTCGGGTAGCTGCTACGGTGACGAAAGCCTGCAGTTTTTGAGTTTCCACTTAAATACCTCCAAGATATTAATGAATGGTTCTATTCTATCACGCTGGAAAATTAAGAGGGTTGGTATCATTCTATTTAGAAATTAATCTAAATAGTTTAACACTTTGTAATTCTAACATGTTATAATCTATTTAGAAATTAATCTAAATAGATTGGATTGATGTACATGGCGATAAGTGAAACGCTGAAAGCAATTTCGGATCCGGTGCGTCGACAGATTTTGGAGTTGCTAAAAACGAAACCGTATGCTGCGGGTGAGATTGCAGCCCATTTTGATTTGAAGCAGGCAACGGTTTCCTACCATTTGAAGTTGCTTAAACAGGCAGGGCTGATTACGGAACGAAAAGAGAAGAACTATATTTACTACGATTTGAATGCCAGTGTTTTTGAAGACGTGCTGACGTGGATATACGGTTTAGGAAAGGGAGGTCACGATGATGAAAAGTAAATGGAAGTCTTTATTGGTAACGAGTTTAGTTATTCTAGCACCAATGTTATATGGTATAAGCGTCTATAATCAACTACCAGCTCGGATGGTGACGCACTGGGGATTCAATGATCAGCCTAACGGATGGATGGCAAGACCGATGGTAGTCTTTGGACTGCCTTGTTTGATGTTACTGATTCATTTGGTGGCAGTTGGTGCAACTTATCACGCTAGTGCAAAGGGACGGCCAGCACCACGGATGGAACGGGTTGTCGCTTGGATTTTTCCAGTCATCACAATCGTGGCCTACACCATTACGATCCGGTATGGATTAGGCAAGACCGTTGATATTCGACTGTGGACGGTGATCATGGTGGCTGCCATTCTTATTTTCATCGGTAACTATTTGCCAACAGTTCCGTTGGAAAGTGTGAAAAAGAGCGGTTTTCATCCCGGAAAGGTTGATGGCCAAAGTGACTTACGTTCAATCGGTTATTGTTTAGTTCTATTTGGTGTTTTGACGCTGTTGAGCCTGTTCTTTCCGCCAATGGTGACGGTGATCGTTTTAGTTTTCTTCATTGTTAGTCTGCTGAGTTTGATGCTGCTGAGTTGCCGTAAGTCTGTCAGGTAATCATTGTAAAAAAATGATATTAATGAATGATTGTGAAATCAAAAATAGCCACGAAGCAACCTGAAGAGTTGTTTCGTGGCTATTAGTGTACTATTTTGTATAATCCATTTCTTTTGTTTCCTTAGTAGTTGCTAAAGCTAAGAATGAAACGAATGCCATTAATGCGAGGTAAACACCAACCGCGTGAATGCCCCATTGGCCAACCAGCCAAGAAGCAATCGTTGGTGCGAAGGCAGCACCTAAGATAGCAGAAGCGTTATAAGCAATGCCGGCACCTGAATAACGAGTGGCAGTTGGGAAGAGTTCTGGTAACAAGGCTGCCACAGGGCCGTAAACAACGCCCATTGCGAGGAAGCCAGCAACTAAGAAGAATAAGCTACCGAATAAGTTATGCTGACCGTTCAAGAAGAATGGGAAGGCAATAGCAAAGGCCACGATGAGGCCAGTACCAAGCATCAGCACTTTCTTACGACCAAACTTATCCGCCATGATTGATGAGTAAAGGATCATCGCACCAAAGACGATGATGGATCCCATTAAGAGTAATAACCATTCTTTGTTAGAGAAACCTAATGCAGTAGTGGCGTAGCTTAATGACCAAGTAGATAACAGGAAGAAGAAAGTGTATGAAACGGACATGGTCAAAGTACCTTGCAAAACTTGACGCCAGTTTTTACGGAATACTTGAACCAGTGGTGCTTTGGTAACAGTTTGTTTTTCCTGAGCCATCCGGAAGAGGGGTGTTTCTTGCATCCGACGGCGAACCCACAAACCAACAACCACAAGAACAGCGGATGCAAGGAAAGGAACACGCCAGCCAAAGGCAGCCATCTGAGTGGGTGTGAGCATTGTTTCAAGGATGTAATAGAGGCCGTTGCAAAGGAAGAAGCCGATTGGCGCACCCAGTTCTGGGAAAGCACCGAAAAGGGCCCGCTTGTTCTTAGGTGCGTTTTCAGTTGCAACTAAAACGGCACCTGACCATTCACCACCAAGACCAATGCCTTGGATGAAACGGCAAAGGCAAAGTAAAACGATGGAAGCCATACCAAGTGAAGCGTATCCAGGCAAGAAACCAATGAGGACGGTAGAAACACCCATCAATAATAGCGAAACCACAAGTGAACGTTTTCGACCTAATTTATCGCCAAAGTGACCAAAAATCAGGGAACCTAATGGGCGGGCAACGAAGGCCACACCAAAGGTTAAAAGACTCAGAATCATTGCAATCGTTGGTGTTACTTCTGGGAAGAAGATCTTCGGAAAGTATGTTGCAGCAGCTGTTCCGTAAGCATAGAAATCAAAAAATTCAATGGCAGTACCAATCATTGAAGCAAGAATAACTGTTTTTACCGGATCTCTTTCAATAGTGGTGCTCGTGGCTCCTGTTAACGCTGGTGTTGTGTTTTCCATATGTATGTCACTCCAGTTCTTAAATTTAATAATTAATCGACAATATGTGTGATGATTCCTTTCTGCAAATTTCCATAAAAAAATCGGGGATGGCTAGTTGGCAGGATTAGGCAACCTCGACTTTAGAGAATATTGAAACTATACCAGAGTGAAAATTAAAAGTAAATGGCAAATTGATTAAAAAATTAATTATTTTATTAGGAGAGCGTCGTTTGTGAACGCAAAAAGCAGCTCGTCTTAGGGATAGGGAGGCGAGTTGCTTAAATATCGTCTCAGCGAGAATGCTGAAAGATTATGATTCAGTCAATGCTCCAAACTGGGACAGTAGTTTGGAAACGTCAACTAGCCGATCCATGCTAGAAACAGTTATCAACGTAAGAGGTCACTGTATGGGGGGAGTAGCATAGATCAGTAAAATGAAAGAGAAGTAGCAGGCTACTACTGTCTTTGAGTAATCAATCCACTGAATTGATTACGTCTGCATTTTATCAATTTTTAATTTTACCTGCAAACAAAAGCACTTGATTTTCTCAAGCTATTTTTTGGACTTTTCATGTAAAGTAAGTAGAATATAGTTTGCCAGAGGTATGCAGTAATGTATATTGAATTCTGGTGACCAGCAAAGAGAGAGAGTGACGATGATGCTCAAAAAAATAGTCATGACTAGCCTTGTCTTGATTCTGACAATGCTAAGTCTCAGTAGGGTTGCCCTCGGGGCGTCTCCCTGTCGTGAATCCGTGGCGTTTTGAAACTAACCAAGCAACCGTCCAAATCAAAGTGGGGACGTACTATTCCCAAGTTTGGACACGAGCGATCAATGCGTGGAATGCCAAAAAAGTGTTTAAATTTAAAATCGTTTCAGGCCCTGCTCAAATCACCATTATTCCGGCTCAAAGTAACGAAGCATCTTTGATTAAGGAAAATTTTGTCGGCGTGGCATACGTTGATCATGATAATACCAAACGCATTGTCAGCGTGAAGCTTCACTTGGTTCACACCTTACTGAAAAGTAACGGGTATACCACTAGCCAGCGAGTGAACGTGGCGGAACATGAGTTAGGTCACGCAATGGGGTTAGCACATAATCCTAGTAAACAAAGTGTGATGTATAAATCGACGCGGTATGTCAGCGTCCAGCCGGTTGATGTGAAGAACGTTCGAGATCTGTACAGTATTCCTGCAAACCAGTACTTTATTAATTCACCAGCAATTACATCTAGTACTGCTAACAAGGATCTGATTACGAATCAAGTGGGTGATCGGTTATTTAAGACGCCGTTTGAATCGGAGACGGTGGTACCGGTACTAGTGAGTGGTAGTGGTAGTTAGCGAGGATAACAGGACAATTCTTTAGAGTTGGATGGTTTCTTTTATTGCTGATACTAAGCTCTTTATAAGAGGACTATCGATCAATCGCTGAGGAACGTTGACACCAAAGTCAAAGGACATGACTTCTCGTGGTATCCGAATGATGTTCACGTTATTTTCGGTAGTGAGTTGAGAAGTCCGCAGAACTAAATCAGGTGCGAAAGTTGTTCCCAACTGTTTAAAAGCTAGAATTGTAGCCGTTTGTAAATTGGTTACTTGCAGAGCTGGCTTAACGGCAATGTTTAGTGTGAGCAGTTTGGTATCGATCATTTGTTGAAAAGATGAGCCGTCATTAACATTGATGAATGACTGATTATTAAGTTGTTTGAGGTCTAAGGTTCGGTAATCCCGCCAAGTACAGTTAGGTTTGTATACAGGTGAATTTGCTGGAATAATCAAAAGCACTGAAAAATCTACGATGTGAAGGTATTTAAATTGCTCATCGTTAATTGGCTTATCGATGACCACGTCAACCATTCCAGAACGTAACTGCTTCTCCGCTTCCTGATAGGGAAGTTCAACCGTTTTGAGCACCGTATTGGGCTGTTTAGCCAGGTAGTGTTGTAGGATTTCAGCATACCAATCGTGACCAAACGAAGCGTTTGTACAGATTGTCAGATAGTCAGTTTGATGTTTGGCTAAGGCGGCCATTTCGCGTTGCATATTCTTTTGAAGTTGCTGAGAGGAGCGGAGGTATTCCAGTAGTTTACGCCCGGCGATGGTTAGCGTTATAGGGTGATGTTCACGCACCAGTAACGTCACATCGTATTTCTTCTCAGCTTCTTTGATGATACGGCTGACATAGGGTTGCGTCACGTATAACTGACGCGCTGTTTCCGAAATACTGCCAGTTTCTTGAATGGTTTGTAAAAAGAATAATAAGTTTGAATTCATGGTATTACAGTCCTTTTTGTTCTGACAAGGTTAGGTATAAGAAGATAGTTCTTAAAAATGGACATTTTCAATAACTAAATAGTAATATTATTATCTTTTAAAAGGCATTTTACAAGGGCTGCTTGACCAGTGATAATAATATGTGAAATTAATAACAAAGAGGGATATAAAATGAAACTAGCTGCTATTGTCGGTACTAATGCCGAGTTTTCCTATAATCGAATTTTACTGAACTTTATGAAACGTTATTACGCCTCAGAGATTGAAATTAACATTCTAGAAATCAAAGACTTGCCGTTATTCAATGAATCGTCAACGGAAACGCCAAAAGTGATATCGGAATTTGCAAAAGTTATCCAGGAAGCTGACGGTGTGATTATCTCCACCCCAGAATATGATCATGGGATGACTGCTGCGCTGAAGAGCGCTATCGAGTGGTTATCGTATAGCGTGCATCCATTTACTGGGAAACCGGTAATGATTGTTGGGGTTTCTTTGGGTAGACAAGGAACGGATTTAGCCCAGATTAATATTCGCCAAGTACTGGACGCCCCCGGGGTAGACGCATTTATTATGCCAGGTCACCAATTTTTATTATCGAATGCACCGGACGCCTTTGATGAAAATGGTGATTTGAAGGATACTCAAAGCGTTGACTGGATGGCAACTTGTGTAACGGCATTCATGGACTACGTTAAGACGGTTACGCATCAAGGTGGCGATCTGGTTGATGCAATTAAGTGGGATGCAGTTTACGATAATTTAGTCATTGGCTTTGGGGGCGCCGGTGCAACCGCAGCTCGATTTGCCGCTGATGACGGTGCGAAAGTGCTATTAGTTGATGCTGCGCCACTGGGACATGAAGGTGGCAATACCCGTTATGCCGCCCAGTTATTAAACAGTGGTGAAAATTATGATCAACTTCTTGCTTACTATAAGTCTTTATATGCACCCAAAGATTACGATGAAGAGATGCTAGAAACCTACGTTAAAGGAATGACGCAGTTACCCGAATATTTAGAAAAATATCTAAATGTTAAGCCGGTGTCAGCAAAGAATGATCTGCATCTGATCAATTACACGTTACCAGAATATCCTGAATTTGAAGGACACGAAACGGTTGACTTCACACTAGTTCATAAAGGCATCTTTGATGCATCACTGTGGAAAGTATTAAGGCAGCAAGTTCTTGATCGGCAGGAACAGATTGATATTTGGCTGAATTCACCAGCTAAACATTTAATTCAAGACCCAGATTCGAAGATGATTTTGGGTGCGCAAGTTGAACGGAATGGTGAGTTGTTGAATATTAGAGCCGTAAATGGTGTTGTATTGACAGTTGGTGGGTTTGAAAACAATCGCGATATGATTCAAAACTTCCTGGGTGCGACTCACTTAACTCCGCTGGGAACGTTATATAATCAGGGTGATGGTATTCGTATGGGTGAGGAAATCGGTGCGAAATTGTGGCACATGAGCAACTATGAAGCTTTAGGAATCCTTAACGGAATGGTCTTCACTGTCCCAGATGGTGAACGCGGTCATTATATTAACCCGACGTACACCAAACTGTTCACGGGTGCCATCTTTTTAGCTGGTGATGACGGGAGCCGATACACGAAGGAAGATGAACAAAACCGGCACGGTCACGTTTACGAACAGGGACAGTGGCACGTTGTCCGTCCGAACGAACATCCGCACCTCGTGTTTGATGACGCACAGTGGCAGGCACTTAAAACTGATGATAAGAGTCCGTACACCGATTGGTTCGACCAAGTTATTTCTGGGTCAACAATTGAAGAATTAGCACAGAAGATTGATGCAGATCCGCAAATTTTAAGTCAAACAGTTCATCAGTTTAACCAGTTTGCTGACGCGGGAGAAGATTTTCAGTTTGGCCGTGATAAGGATTCATTGCGTGCATTTAGTGATCAAGGTCCGTATTATGCCGTGGCGGTAAATCACGATGTCTTAAATACGCAAGGTGGACCGCAACGCAATGCCAAGGCTGAAGTTTTAGCTGCCAATGGTGCTGTTATTCCACATTTATACAGTGCGGGTGAACTTGGCGGGATTAACGCGAATATGTATCAAGCAGGCGGTAATTTAGCGGAGTGTTTGATTTTTGGAAAGATTGCCGGTGAAAATGCCGCTCAATCAAAGGTTTCCAGTCAAATTGAACTAAAACGTGCTTTGCCAAAATTTGGGCATAATGATATTGCCGAAAATGATGATTTAGCTAGTATTGATTTAGGATCAAATCAGTATCTGGGTCAAAGCAATGAAGGAATTGGCGGTCAGGTTGTTGTTCGAGTTACGGTGGAAAATGCGCGTATCAATGATGTTGAAATCGTTCGCCAACATGAAAGTGGTGACGTTGCAACTGAAGCACTGACGCAATTACCAAAACGAATCGTGGCACAAAACACCGCGGATGTGGATGCAGTTTCGGGTGCATCGTCTTCTAGCCGAGCAATCAAAAACGCGGTTAAGGATGCATTAAGTAAATGTCACTCCTAAACGGTAAGTATGTCAAAGAGCCCAGTACGTTGGGCTCTTTTTTAATTTGAATGCGTCTATAAATAGACACAACAATGATATACTGACATTATTGTTAAAACGGAGGAGGAATCAAAATGGCACAAAAAACATTAGCGGATTACGAAAAAGATATTCCGGCCGTAGCAGAAATATTGGCTGGAGAACCAGCATTGCAACAATTCTTCAGTGGCTTAACGCCCGGTTATCAACGTGAGTGGGCGCGGTTTGTTTTTGGCGCAAAAGCTGAAGCAACGAAGGCTCGGCACATTGAAGTGATGAAGACGGTTTTTAAGGCAGGGTATAAATCTAAGCGAGCTTATGATTCGCGACTGAAAAAGTAACAGAATGAAGAACTTCAAATCAATTGAAGTTCTTTTTTTGACCAATAGAAATAATTAATGAAAAAGAATTTCTATTTCTAGAACGACACGAGATGTCAGGCACAAGTGATAAAACTATTAGTATAAAATATTAGAAAGGTGGGCGTTGTCATGAAGTCAAGATTTAGTGTTTTAGCATTAACGATATTTCTGAGTGTCATTGCATTGTTTTCAATAACCAAGATTCAAGTTAGCGCAAAAACTACGGTAAGGTACTATCAGAATGTTAAGAATGCAAGGTACTTTACCACTGATTATGGCAATATGTATTCAACAGGAAAGTTAAGTCACAAGATAGGAACAATGGATGCAGGCGATGCCGTCACGGTGTATTATGCTGTGCACGTTACTAGGAATGGTAAGAAAGCAATTTATTACAAGTATCGATATGGAAAAGCAAGTAAGACTGCTTGGGCTTGGAGTGGCAACTTTCTGAAAGATTTAGGGAAAGCTGGAAATGAAAATCGTTTCAGAAATGTTATGCTCAAATATATTAATAAAAAAAGATTAGCAAAGAATCGACCACAAATTAAACTGAATGCGCAACTAGATCAACTTGCGGATCTCAGAACATTACTTATGGATAATGAGACTACGTGGGAAAATACGACTTTAGAGGATTCTGCCAAGCCACTTGGAGTAGATGTCGGCGATGTGGAAGAAAGTATGCAGGGTTCTACGTTTGGAGTAGACCCAATTTTTCTGGATTATACAGATATAGATAGTTTCTTTAATGATGGCCTGGAATTATCTACACAAAGTTTATTGTTAAGTGCTAAAACGAAAGAGTTTGGATGGGGATTTGGCAGCCAAGACAGTAATTGGACGGATATCTTAACGAAATAATGATGTATTGTGATAAGTTGTTCTTAAAACGACATTACCTGTCGTACGTGAGTGATACCGTTATAAACGTAAAATAAATTTATTTGGGAAGGTTGGGTTTTTAATGAAAAAATATTTGTTTAAGCGATTAAGTATGATGATATTAGGTGTGGCCACTTTATTTGCAGCATTGGCTGTCACACCAACTGTCGGGAATGCCAGCACTAAGTTACGTTCATATTCCAATATTAAGGATGCTTCGTACACAGTGAATCAAAAAGCGACGGTCTATACGAATGGCAAACTAAGTCATAAAAAAGGGACCATGAAGTCATTTGGTAAAGTGGTTACAGGTTATTATGCTGCACACATAACCAAAAATGGTAAAAAGACGGTATATTACAAATTTGAAACAGCAAATGGAAAAACGGGTTGGGCTTGGCATGGTTATTTCAAAAAGTTTACACCGAAAGAAAAATTTAATGTCGCTAAGTATAATGCTGACTTGTTAAATGAAATTAATTCTCTTCGTAAGAAGAATGCGCAACTGCCGTTAAAGGTTGATGCTAATCTCCAAAGTAAAATTGCTGTTCCTGAAGCTAATAAATTTGCAAAAAATCCAAGTAACTTTGTGTCTCAGAAAAACTTTCAGGCAGGAATTTTAGCAAAGAAATTAGGTCTATCCCTAGATCAAGAATTATGGGGAGCTGGAAGTTACCTCTATAATACTAACAAGGAAGCGGCAACTAAAAATCTGCAATTATGGTTAAAAGGTGACGGTTTTGATGTCACTTGGAACAACTATGAGGTGGTTGGTATTAGTACTGCTCATTCGGGTAGTAAAAATTACACGGTGCTTGAGTTAAATTAGGATGAAAGGGAGTCATTAGCTATGAAATATTCTAACTGGTTGTATAAGGGGCAAGCCAGGAACAAGTACGCTTTAGGTGCGTTGTAAACTTAAAGGGCTAACCATTATTTCATTACAGGATTACATTAAGCAGTGCATTCGGTAGAATTCCGGATGCACTGCTTTTATTTTGGACAACTTATGTACTTGCGATTCTCCTTTGATTGGCCACGGAGAGGTGTTTCTCAGATGTCTTGATTGAGTCAATGAGTCATGACCAAAAGAAAAGAGTATTATCAATTTCTTTTTTTAGTTGTCCTTTTTAAAAAGTGAGTGTATACTCACTAGTGAGTAATCAATCACTTACCTTAAACGGAGGAATCAAAATGGCGGATGCAATTATTGATTTGAAACACTTAGTTAAAGAGTTTGGCAAGCAAACCGTTTTAAAGGATGTTAATTTAGCAGTTATGCCCAAACAAATCGTGGGTTTAATCGGCCCATCAGGTGCTGGTAAATCAACGGTTATCAAAACAGCGTTGGGCATGGAAGTAGCGGATGGTGGTAGCGCAACGGTCTTTGGTCAGGTGATGCCTAATCGAAAGTTACTATCGCGGATTGGGTATATGGCTCAAACGGATGCACTATATGATTCGCTGTCCGGTCGCGAAAATCTTAAATTTTTTGCTCAAATGAAAGGCATCAAGAAAGCTGAAATAAAGACTTCAATTGACCACGTCGCTAAAGTGGTTGACTTGCAGGATGACCTGGACAAACGGGTAAGTGGCTATTCTGGTGGGATGATGCGGCGATTGTCACTGTCGATTGCGCTATTAGGAAACCCTGAACTGTTAGTTTTGGATGAACCAACTGTCGGTATTGATCCAGCTTTACGCCGTCAAATTTGGCGAGAACTGGGTAGTATTCGTGATGAAGGTCGCAGCATCCTGATTACCACCCACGTGATGGATGAAGCAGAACTGACTGATAAGGTAGCGTTATTACTGGGCGGTGAAGTGATTGCCTTTGATGAACCAATAGTCCTTAAAACTCAGTACAGAGTGGATTCGATTGAAGACGTATTCTTAAAGGCGGAAGGTGAATTACAATGAGAACATTTGCAATTATGAAACGGGTTTTAACTGAGATGATTCGTGATAAACGGTCATTAGCGTTGATGTTTCTAGCCCCAATCTTAGTGTTGTGGTTAATGAGTGTTATTTTTACCGCTAATTCCACTACAAACGTAAAAGTAGGAACCGTTGGTGTTACTTCCAGTGTTTCGACCAATTTAGATCAAGTTAAGCATGTTGCCGTTCATCATTACGCAAATGAAGCCAACGCTAAAAAAGCGATGAAGGCTGACAAAATCGATGCTATTATTCATAAAACAGATAATGATTACAGTCTGACCTACGCCAATACCGATTCTAGCAAGACTTCGGCTGTCAAAATGGCGTTTAAATCAGCGCTAACACAAACTAATATTGATCAAATGAAGTCACAGTTGGGCGTTGCCCAAAAGACCATTGGTAAGTTGCAAGCAACGTTGCCAGTTCAGGCTCAAAGACAGCTACAGAGTCAAATGCCAACTCAAAAGAAGGCGACTACTCCGCAAATTACCAATCACTATGTTTACGGTGATTCCAGTACTGGTTTCTTTGATAAAATGCTACCAATCTTAATGGGCTTCTTTGTTTTCTTCTTCGTTTTCCTAATTTCAGGCATGGCACTCTTAAAAGAACGGACTAGTGGCACACTATCTCGGCTATTAGCAACGCCAGTTAGACGATCAGAAATCGTCTTTGGCTACATGGCTAGTTATGGTATTTTAGCAATTTTCCAAACGATTCTCATTGTCATGGCCACGATTTGGTTGCTGGGAGTGGAAGTTGTGGGCAGTGTGCTCAGTATCATTGTGATTAATCTAATATTAGCATTGGTTGCGCTGGCATTTGGGATTCTATTATCGACTTTTGCCAATTCCGAATTCCAGATGATGCAGTTTATTCCGATACTTATCATTCCCCAAGTCTTTTTCTCCGGTATCATTCCCATGGATTCCATGGCCAGCTGGATTCAAGACATTTCCTATATTATTCCGATCAAGTATTCCGGTGATGCTGTGACTGGCATCATGATGCAGGGGAAAAGCCTGTTTTCGTTCGGTCTTGATATTGGCGTTTTGCTTATCTTCTTAGTTGTGCTAACCTTTTTAAATGTAAGAGGTCTTAAGCGCTATCGTAAAGTATAGGGGGAAATCAGCTTGAAAGAAGAAATTTCTGCCAGTTATCGTGACTGGTTAAACGAACAAGACATGCCCAAGGGGAAACGTTCAGCGATGCTGTCGGCGCTGGAACTGTTCTCTAAACAAGGTTATGATGGTACTTCTACCATGGCGATTGCCAAACATGCTGGCATTAGCCAGGCGACGATTTTTAAGTACTTCAAAACGAAGGATGACCTGTTACAAGCCATTCTGGAACCCATGATCAAAAACTTACTGCCTGAATATCGAGAGGATTTTTTGGCAGACATTCCTGAAACCACGACGTTAAGACAAACGGTTCGTTTTCTCATCCGTGATCGATATGCCTTTTTGAAGCAAAATAAAGAGGTGGTCATGATTTTCTTCACGCAGGTGATGACCAACTCTGATACAAGGACAACCTTTAAGCAATTTATAAGCGAAACCGCATCAATGTTTATCGATTATGTTTATGGCACTCTTAAAAAGAGCGGTGATTTACAAGACGGTTTGACGCCGGCAGCCGTTCTGCGGACGATTGCCGGTCAACTGCTGACTTATTTTCTTCAGCGTCAAATTATACTGCCTGATATGGCAGCTGATGAAGATGCCGATTTGCAAACCATTGAGGATTTGATTGTGCAGGCGTTGAGTAAAAAATAATTAAAAAACTGGTTATCAGTATAGCTACTGGTAATCAGTTTTTTGGTGCTATTGAATTAGCTTAATCCTGTTCCTTAATCGTAATATCTGTCGACTTAGGATTGCGTTGCAAGAGCAAAGCTGCTGCAATACCACCAATAACAACGATGATTGCAGAACCAATTGCTACGGCCGTCATACCGTTATCGTAAGCTTTGATGACGATTTGCTGGAAATCGTGCGCAAACGGTGCGTGGCTAACCCGACTAGAAAAGGCAATGCCATGCCCTGAAAATGGACCAGCATCAATCAGCGCTTTTTTAAGACCACTAAGCGCTTGAGCAGGGAGGTTTAGTGACGAAAGGTGGCCGTTTAAGTAGTTTTCGTACTGATTATCCTGAATCAATCCTAGACCAACCACACCAATTGTCGTGCCTAACTGACGGAACACGTTGAGCAGACCTGAAGCCATCCCCATTTCATTTGCCTGAACGCCCTCCATACCAGCCGTATTCAGCAGTGGGTTGACCATCCCATTAGTAATTCCCATGAGGACCATGCCGGGCCAGAGCTCAACAAAACTGACGGTGGGACTGATTGCGCGAGCCATGAGCCAAAAGCCTAAGCCACCGATGAAAAGACTGATACTGATCATCCATTTCTTCGAGTATCGGGCGCTTAAAATGCCAACGATTGGTCCCAGCACCAGTGACCAGACACTAATAGTTAATTGACGGATACCGGTTTGGGTGGCTGAGTAGCCAATGTAATTTTGCATAAGGGCCGTCAAGAAGGTGTTGTACGCATAAATCCCGGAGCCCAAGGCAAAAGCAACAATGACAACCCCGATAAAATGAGGCTTCTTGAACATTTTAAGGTTCACCATCGGATCCTTGATCTTAGCTTCGGCGATGATAAAGATGATCATCACGATTAGGCCGCCGACTAACCAGCTGCTGACACGAAGATCCGTCCAATTCCAATGTGGATGGCCTTCTTTGACAATCAATCCGTAAATAATGGCAAATAACCCAGCTGCTGAGAGCAGCATCCCAAGTAGGTCGACTTTTTGATTTTTGCCATAACTGGGAGTTTCTTTCACGTAAATAACGGTCAGGATTACCGCAAGAATGCCGAAGGGAACATTCACGTAGAAAATGGCTGGCCAGCTGAAATGTTCTACCAGGTAACCACCGATTAGCGGTCCAGAGGCAGAGGAGACACCGATGACCGAACCCAAGATTCCCAAGGCTAATCCCCGGTCTTTACCCTGAAAGTTAGAAGCGACCAGTGCCATTGATAATGACATCATCCCGGCACCACCGATAGCTTGAACGCCACGACCGATATCCAAAATTAAGAGGCTAGAAGCCATACCGTTGACGGCTGAAGCTAATACGAATAAGACTAATGAACCTAAGAAGATTTTCTTTCTACCATACATGTCGCCCAGTTTGGACATAATCATGAGGGTGACAGCATACACTAGGGTATAGGCGTTTAAGACCCACTGTAAATCGGTAAAAGTGGTATTGAAGTCACGTACCATGGTTGGTAATGCAACGTTGACTACCGTTACGTCTAGCAATCCCATGAAGACACCAAGTCCCATGGCTGCTAGGGCGATCCATTGTTTAATACT
>NZ_BAAKGN010000018.1:0-1495 GCF_059704265.1 Secundilactobacillus sp. MJ173 | reverse complement strand
TCGTGGTTAAGTCCTCGACCGATTAGTACTAGTCCGCTCCGTACATCACTGCACTTCCACTTCTAGCCTATCTACCTGATCATCTCTCAGGGGTCTTACTTCCATATAGGAATGGGAAATCTCATCTTGAGGCGAGTTTCACACTTAGATGCTTTCAGCGTTTATCTCATCCACACATAGCTACTCAGCAATGCGCCTGGCGGCACAACTGATACACCAGCGGTGTGTCCATTCCGGTCCTCTCGTACTAGGAACAGCTCCTCTCAAATTTCCTACGCCCGCGACGGATAGGGACCGAACTGTCTCACGACGTTCTGAACCCAGCTCGCGTACCGCTTTAATGGGCGAACAGCCCAACCCTTGGGACCGACTACAGCCCCAGGATGCGATGAGCCGACATCGAGGTGCCAAACCTCCCCGTCGATGTGGACTCTTGGGGGAGATAAGCCTGTTATCCCCAGGGTAGCTTTTATCCGTTGAGCGACGGCCCTTCCATACGGTACCGCCGGATCACTAAGCCCGACTTTCGTCCCTGCTCGACCTGTCTGTCTCGCAGTCAAGCTCCCTTGTGCCTTTACACTCTACGAATGATTTCCAACCATTCTGAGGGAACCTTTGGGCGCCTCCGTTACTTTTTGGGAGGCGACCGCCCCAGTCAAACTACCCACCTGACACTGTCTCCCGCCACGCTAAGTGGCGCGGGTTAGAGTGTTCACACAACAAGGGTCGTATCCCACCAGTGCCTCCACCGAAACTAGCGTTCCGGTTTCTACGGCTCCGACCTATCCTGTACAAGTTGTGTCAACACCCAATATCAAGCTATAGTAAAGCTCCATGGGGTCTTTCCGTCCTGTCGCGGGTAACCTGCATCTTCACAGGTACTTTAATTTCACCGAGTCTCTCGTTGAGACAGTGCTCAGATCGTTACGCCTTTCGTGCGGGTCGGAACTTACCCGACAAGGAATTTCGCTACCTTAGGACCGTTATAGTTACGGCCGCCGTTTACTGGGGCTTCATTTCTGGGCTTCGCCGAAGCTAACTCATCCACTTAACCTTCCAGCACCGGGCAGGCGTCAGCCCCTATACGTCATCTTACGATTTTGCAGAAACCTGTGTTTTTGATAAACAGTCGCCTGAGCCTCTTCACTGCGGCTGCACTTGCGTGCAGCACCCCTTCTCCCGAAGTTACGGGGTCATTTTGCCGAGTTCCTTAACGAGAGTTCACTCGCACACCTTAGGATACTCTCCTCGACTACCTGTGTCGGTTTGCGGTACGGGTAGTAAGATACTCACTAGAAGCTTTTCTCGGCAGCGTGACATCAGCCACTTCCCTACTTAAATTCGGTCCTCATCACAGCTTGTCTACCCGGTTGAAAGCATTTAACTAACAACCAGACTTGCTGCTTGAACGCACATATCCAACAGTGCGCACGGCTTAGCCTTCTGCGTCCCTCCATCGCTCAAACATATCTTACTAGTACAGGAATATCAACCT
>NZ_BAAKGN010000017.1:0-1369 GCF_059704265.1 Secundilactobacillus sp. MJ173 | reverse complement strand
CTAACCCTGGGAGGACGAGCCTTCCCCAGGAAACCTTAGTCATTCGGTGGATCAGATTCTCACTGATCTTTCGCTACTCATACCGGCATTCTCACTTCTAAGCGCTCCACTAGTCCTTACGATCTAGCTTCACCGCCCTTAGAACGCTCTCCTATCACGCGACCTATTGGTCGCATCCACAATTTCGGTGGTATCCTTAGCCCCGGTACATTTTCGGCGCAGAATCACTCGGCTAGTGAGCTATTACGCACTCTTTAAATGGTGGCTGCTTCTGAGCCAACATCCTAGCTGTCTATGCAACTCCACCGCCTTTTCCACTTAGGATACACTTAGGGACCTTAATTGGTGGTCTGGGCTGTTCCCCTTTCGACGATGGATCTTATCACTCACCGTCTGACTCCCGGATATAAATCTATGGCATTCGGAGTTTATCTGAATTCAGTAACCCGTGACGGGCCCCTAGTCCAAACAGTGCTCTACCTCCACGATTCTCTTTCCGAGGCTAGCCCTAAAGCTATTTCGGAGAGAACCAGCTATCTCCAAGTTCGTTTGGAATTTCACCGCTACCCACACCTCATCCCAGCACTTTTCAACGTACACGGGTTCGGGCCTCCAGTGCGTTTTACCGCACCTTCACCCTGGACATGGGTAGGTCACCTGGTTTCGGGTCTACATCAACATACTGAAACGCCCGTTTCAGACTCGCTTTCGCTACGGCTCCGACTTTTCATCTTAACCTTGCATGTTAACGTAACTCGCCGGTTCATTCTACAAAAGGCACGCTGTCACCCATTAACGGGCTCCAACTAATTGTAGGCACATGGTTTCAGGAACTATTTCACTCCCCTTCCGGGGTGCTTTTCACCTTTCCCTCACGGTACTGGTTCACTATCGGTCACTAGGGAGTATTTAGCCTTGGGAGATGGTCCTCCCGGATTCCGACCAGGTTTCACGTGTCTGGCCGTACTCAGGATCCTGAACTGAGGGCAACAAATTTCGTCTACGGGGCTATCACCCGCTCTGGCCGGTCTTCCCAAACCGTTCGACTATCTGTTGCTTTGGTAACTCAAATGTTCAGTCCTACAACCCCAGGAAGCAAGCTTCCTGGTTTGGGCTGTTCCCACTTCGCTCGCCGCTACTATGGGAATCGCAATTGCTTTCTCTTCCTGTGGGTACTTAGATGTTTCAGTTCCCCACGTCTGCCAATACTTAGCTATGTATTCACTAAGCATTAATCATCGACTAAGATGATTGGGTTTCCCCATTCGGAAATCTCCGGATCAAAGCTTACGTACAGCTCCCCGAAGCATATCGGTGTTAGTCCCGTCCTTCATCGGCTCCTAGTGCCAAGGCATTCACCATGCGCCCT
>NZ_BAAKGN010000016.1:0-1354 GCF_059704265.1 Secundilactobacillus sp. MJ173 | reverse complement strand
TTTAATGATTGTAAATCTAATATTGGTTTTACAATAAATGAGAAAGCTATAGGAGAATAGTACAAAATTATGATATTAAGGCTAAATAGCATAATTTATCGTGAATTAATTGTTCTTTCTTGATGACTGTGTGCTTAAAATTGCTAATCATTCTTTTATCCAGAAAAGTCGTATCATTGTAGGATAGAATAATTAGAAGGTAATATATGCACTTATTCCATTACTTTATAAATGAAAACGCTAACTTAATATTCTAACAACTAAAAGTTACTGTTTTTGTAGGGGGGATTTGTTGAGATTTAGGAAGGTTACTACTGGGAGAATCTGATTCAGACGTTGGTTTATGGGTGAAGTAAGTTTTCCTGTACCTAGTACCTAAGACGTCTATCATAACGAATGAATAGTGAGTGTAATAGGAGGAATGAACAGTAACTGTTTTGCTGTAAAAAGATATCAATCTTTGTAAAGTGGTGCTTATATCCTATTCTGTAGTCTTATAAGTCTGGTAAAAGATATCACAAGGTTAAAGTTAGGCGTTAAAATTTCCATATCAGCTGATAGCTTATAAGCAGTGATTTATATGAATTTCATTAAAAGGATTTTTGGGCTAAAGCCATCCCGTATAATATGAGGGACACCTCACCTTGGTGATTAAATTCAATAAGGCGGAACCCCTGATGTTACTCACCTATAAAGTCGAAATTAAGCCGACTGAAAAACAAGCCTGGCAGATTGATTGTCATATTGGTGGCAGTCGTTGGGCCTATAACCTGTTTTTGGATATCAACCGGCAGCGTTATGAACAAGGTTATCACTACATGGGCGCTTATGAGTTCAGTAAGTGGTTTAACCATGAATATCTTGAAGCCAATCCTGATGATATGTGGATCAAGGAATTATATGCCAAATCGGTTAAACAAGCCTTTATCGATGCTGATACGGCTATGAAACGCTTTTTTAAGAAATTGAGCGGTTTCCCACATTGGCGCTCGTTTAAACGCGGTCAGGGTAGTTACTACTTTGTTAAAAACGGTAAAACGCAAATCATTCCCTGTCAGCGTCACCGAATTAAGTTGCCGAAGCTTGGCTGGGTACGTTTGAAAGAGTTTGGCTACATTCCGACAGACTCAGAACACTTTGTTATCAAACAAGGTCGGATCAAATTCAAAGCTGGTCGGTATTACCTGACCTGTTTGGTGGAACAGGCCGAACTGCCAAAGTTAGAACTGACCGGTGAGTCCATTGGCATTGACCTTGGTTTAAAAGAGTTTGCCATTTTAAACAATGGCACTTTGTATCACAACCAGAATAAAAGTAGTTGGATAAGACGCATCAGAAAACGTCTGCGACGGCT
>NZ_BAAKGN010000015.1:0-483 GCF_059704265.1 Secundilactobacillus sp. MJ173 | reverse complement strand
GTAGTGGCAAAATCTGGCTGTCCAGTTGAGCTTTGCTCTTGATCCAGATTAACATTAACTACCAGATTATTCGTCCCATAGTAACTGTAACCTGCTGAACTAAACTGGAGAGTAACTTGGTTAGGCATTGTCCCTCCACTTGGAATAGTAAGCGTATCCGTTTTCGGATCATATTGCCATTGGCTATCGATAAAAGTTAAGTTATCAGGCAACGTAACATCAACAGCATCTGCAATGGCAGCACGAATATTTTTAATCTGGGTGGCTGTTGCGTGCACATTGATAGTAACCTTAGCTTGCTGATCACTTAAATAATTAGTAGCATCATTCTTAGACTTATTCATAACTTTACTAATTTTATTCTGAGCAAATGCATAATCGCCAATTGTATGAATACCTGTGCCTAAATACAATTCACTAATTTGATTTTGGAAAAAGGCATGCGTCCCAATAGAAGTCACACTATCTGGCACTGTAAACAGT
>NZ_BAAKGN010000014.1:0-332 GCF_059704265.1 Secundilactobacillus sp. MJ173 | reverse complement strand
TTGTTTCACAAATGTGCAGGGTATATCAATTTCGGTTGATATCAAATGTAATTTGCGAAGTCAATTTCGCTAGTAATATTAATGAGTCACAAACAATCATAAATTGAGAGTTTGATCCTGGCTCAGGACGAACGCTGGCGGCGTGCCTAATACATGCAAGTCGAACGCATCCCGCTGAATTGAAGTGCTTGCACTGATTTTCAGCATCGGATGAGTGGCGAACTGGTGAGTAACACGTGGGTAACCTGCCCAGAAGCGGGGGATAACACTTGGAAACAGGTGCTAATACCGCATAACAACTGAAACCGCATGGTTTCAGTTTGAAAGATGGT